>JAFAHL010000166.1 GCA_019237215.1 Hyphomicrobiales bacterium
TATGACGTCACCAGCTACTTCCCGCAGGCGCTCGTCCTGAAATTCGGCCTCGCCGACAACGACTCGCAGCCCGACGCGTCCTTCCTGACCGACGGAACAACTCTCAGCGGAATGGGTTTTTCTCGCGCCCTCGACAAATACGGCACCGGCAGGCTGACGATTGCAGGCAACGCGACCTACACCGGCGGCACCACCATCCTCGGCGGAACCCTGCAGCTCGGGACCGGCGGCGCGTCCGGTTCCATTCTCGGCGACGTGGCGTTCTGCAGCGATGCGACCAATTCTCTGTGCGACCCGAGCACCAACAAATTCCTGGCCTTCAATCGCTCGGACGTCTACACGTTCGCCGGCGCCATTTCCGGTCCGGGACAGGTGCAGCAGATCGGGCCGGGCACAACCATCCTCACCGCGTATAACACCTACACCGGCGGCACCACCGTCAGCGCCGGCACGTTGCAGGTCACCAACAACAATTCGGTCGGCACCGGCGTGGTCACGCTCGACGGCGGCATATTCCAGGCCGGCGCGGATGGCCTCAACATTTCCAACCCGTTCAACGTCAACACCACAGGTGGCGCCGTCGACACCAACGGCAACACGCTGACGCTCGCCGGCGTCATCGCGGACGGTAACGGTCCTGGTGCGCTCGCCAAGATCGGCAGCGGCAGGTTGGTGCTCACCGCTGCCAGCAGCTACACGGGCCCGACCTTCGTCAATGGCGGCACCTTGAGCGTGAACGGCTCGATTGCGTCCTCGCCGGTGTTCGTCAATGCCGGCGGCACGCTCGGCGGCAACGGCGTCGTGGGCCCGACCATGATTCTCGCCGGCGGCACGCTCTCGCCGGGCAATTCGGTCGGCACGCTGACGGTCAACGGCAACCTCGTCTTCGCGGCGGCGAGCCTCTACATGGTGGAGGTGCAGGGCAATACCGCCGACCGCACCAATGCCAGCGGGACGGCGACGCTCGCCGGGACCGTGGGAGTGGTGAACCTGGGCGGCATTCCGGCGCGCAGCTACACCATCCTGTCGGCGGCCGCAGGGCGCATCGGCGCGTTCGATTCCGTGACCGCGGTCAACCTGCCGGCTTTCCTCATCGCGAGCCTCGCCTATACGCCGACCGACGTGCAACTGACCCTGACGTCGGCCATCGCCCAGATCCCAGGGCTCACGCTGAACCAATCATCAGTCGCCGCGGCGCTCGACTACTCGTTCAACGCTGGCGGCGGGACCTTGCCTGGTTTGCTCGGCCTCAGTGCCGCCCAGCTTCCGGCAGCCATGGACGCGCTTTCCGGCGAAGGCGTGAGCGCGACGCAGGAGACCGCGTTCGGCGCCGCCGGCATGTTCACCTCGATCATGTTGGACCAGGGCGCGTTCTGGCGTAACGGAGAGACCATCGACGTCAACGGTGTCACCTTTGCCGGCGAGCCGCTGGCATATGCCCCAGCCGAAAAGTCCAAGACGGCGGAGCATCCCGCCTTCAAGGAGATGGCGTGGCCCGCGCCTTACCAGCCCCGCTGGCGGGCGTGGCTGACCGGCTTTGACGGCGTCTTCAAGCTGGCGGGCGAAGCAGGGATCGGGAGTGCGAGCATCTCCCACGACACCGGCGGGCTCGCGGGCGGGCTCGATTATCAATTCGCTTCCGATCTGCTCCTCGGCTTCGCCGTCGGCGGCAGCAGCTCGAATTTCTCGGTCCGCGACCGCATCACCAGCGGCCATCTCGAGGGTGCGCACTTCGGCGGCTACGGCGTCAAGACATGGGGTGCGTTCTATGCGGCGGGGGCGCTGAGCTTCGGCACGTTCCGCAACAGCGAGACGCGCAGCATTGCGGGTGTCGGCCCGACCGAGACCGCGACGGGCAGCTTCGGCAGCAATCTCTTGAGCGGTCGCGTGGAAGTGGGTGCAAAGCAGGTGTTCGGCTCCTTCGCGGTCACGCCGTTTGCGGCCGCACAGTTCGCCGAGCTTTGGCAAAATGCCTTCACCGAGACGAACCCGGTGCCGGCTGGCGCCGCGGGCCCGCTCGGGCTGAGCTACGGCTCGATCAGCGTGTCCTCGCTGCCGACGTTCGTGGGCGCGCAATTCGATACCCGTTTCGCCTTTAGCAATGGAATGGCGCTGTCGCCGTACGCGCGGTTGTCGTGGGTGCACGAGTTCTTTCCCACTCGCTCGATCAACCCGACCTTCATCGCGCTGCCGGGTGCCGCGTTCACGGTCGATGGTCCGCGCGTTACGAACGACGCGGCGCGCATCGACGCCGGCGCCAAGCTCGCCATCGGCCCGAACTCCTGGCTATTTGCCAGCTTCGACGGCGAGTTCTCCGGCCGCGGCCAAAGCTACGCCGGCAAGGGCGGGGTCAGAATAGCGTGGTAGCGTGACGCGCATTGGGGAATGCGACCTCGCGCAATGTCCGTTTTGGGTCATGTGTGGACGGCGCCTGGATGCAGGTGGGTGACGAACGCTTCGACGGCGCGTCAAACCCGATGGCCCTCGGCAGGCGTCAGAGCCGTTGCTGCAGAAACGTGCCGATCCGCGCCAGCGCGTGACGGCCCTCCGGTATGATGCGTGCAAACAGATGCCACGCGTGCGGCATGCGCGGCCACACTTCGATTTCCACGTCGCATCCCGCCGCTTTCAATTTCTCGGCCATTCGGGTCGCGTCGTCGCGCAGGATCTCGTCGCTGCCGACGTGAATCAGTATCGGCGGCAGCCCGGACGCGTCGCCGTAGAGCGGAGAGGCATAGTGATGGCGCGGATCGGCGCCGGCGAGGTAGTCGTTCGCGAGCGTCGGAAGATTCGCCACGTTGAGCATCGGGTCGGCCGTCGCGTTCGCCCGCAGCGACGTGCCGGTCAGCGCAAGGTCGGTCCAGGGCGAAACCGCGACCGCGGCGGCCGGCAACGCAATACCCTCATCGCGCAGCTTATAGAGCGTCGCCAGCGCCAGGCCGCCGCCCGCCGAATCCCCCATGAAGGCGATCCGGCGGGGGTCGAATCGGCCGGCGAGCCAGCGATATGCCGCGACCGCATCCTCGAGCGCCGCCGGAAACGGATGCTCAGGGGCGAGCCGATAATCGAAGTAGAGCACGTGGGCGCGCGCGGCGGCGCCGATCCGCCAGGTGAAATCGCGCAGCAGCTTCGCGGTGCCGATGGCGTAGGCGCCACCGTGGAAATAGAGAACGCAGCGGTCGCTGCGCGCTTGGCGCACTGCGACGCGCACGGCATTGACGCCGCCGGCATCGATCGCAGTCGTTTGCGTCCCCGCCGGCGGGCGTGGAACAAAGGCTTCGATGCGCTTGAGCCGGTGCCGGGCCGTCGCAATCGGCACGTACTTGCGACTGTGCCACTTTTTCAAGAGGCGCAGGGCCAAACGCAGAAGCTCGGCCCGCACGCTCATCGGTTGCTCGAATGGCCGCCCATGCGCGCCTCAACCGGTTAGTGGGGAGCTCTGAACGACGCGATCAGCCTGGTTTGTTGCGACGGCAAGTTTCTTGCCGGAGCACGGCAGGCACTCGTTGTACGGACGGCGAATTAAAGCATAATGGCCCCGATGGGAGAATGCCGCAGGACGTTTGCTGCGCGATATCGCGGTGTACTTTGCCGATGTGAGGGAATGCGATAGCAGTCCGCAGCATGACCAAGTCGAGCCTGGCCCTGAGCAACCTGCGCGGCTTTGCCATCGTCATGGTGGTGGCGTTCCATTCATGCATCGCCTACCTGAGCTCGCAACCCGATGCTGCGCTGCCCTTCGACGTTCCCCCTTATGGCTGGCGGGCGAACCCGATCGTCGATAGCGCGCGCTGGCTCGGCTTCGACGTATTCTGTGCGTTCCAGTACATCTACCTGATGCAGCTGTTGTTCTTTTTGTCCGGCCTGTTTGTCTGGCCGAGCCTGTCGCGCAAGGGCGGCGGGAAGTTCCTGTACGACCGCTTCCTGCGCCTCGGCGTGCCGTTCGCAATCGGGTTATATGTGCTGATGCCGGTGGCCTACTATCCGGTCTACCGCGTCACCGCGGTTGATCCGAGCTGGTCCGCGTTCTGGTCGCATTGGATTGCGCTGCCGTTCTGGCCGAGCGGGCCGATGTGGTTCCTGTGGCTGCTGTTGGCGTTCAACGTCGCGGCCGCCGGGCTCTTTTGGCTGGCCCCGCGTGCGGGCGAAGCCTTGGGCGAGCTGTCGGCCAAGGCCGGCAACCATCCCGGCCGGTTTTTCATCGCGCTGGTGAGCGGCTTGGCGCTGGCCTATCTGCCGCTCGCCACGGTGTTCGAGCCTTGGCAATGGATGCAATTCGGCCCGTTCGCGTTTCAACCGAGCCTTGCGCCGCAATACGTGATCTACTTCTTCGCTGGTCTCGGCGTCGGAGCATACGGGTTCGATCGAGGCCTGCTCGAGGGAGACGGAGTGCTGGCGCGGCGATGGCCGCGTTGGCTCGTCGGTACCGCCGCCGCATTCCTGCTGTGGGTCGTGCCCACGGCGCTGATCGTGCACGGAACGCTGCTGCCGGGCCTGCGCCTCGTCGCCAGCCTCGGCCTCGTGCTGTGCCCGGCGAGCGCGTGTCTCGCGCTGGCGGCGGTCTTCTTGCGCTTTGCGGGGCGGCAACGGCCGCTATTCGAAAGCCTGGCGGACAACGCCTACGGCATCTACCTCGTTCACTACGTCTTCGTGATCTGGCTGCAATACATGTTGCTCCACGCTCCAGTGTTCGCCGTCGCGAAGGCCGCGATTGTATTCACGGGCGCGCTGACGCTGAGCTGGGCGATCACCGCCGCCATCTGCCGCATTCCGATCGGCGCCCGCCTGATGGGCCGCAACCGGCGCGAATTGGCGAGAGCGCGCTGACCTGCCAACGGGAGCTTGGATCGAGCGGCAAACCGGTCGCTCATTGGGTGCAGCTTCTGCGGCGGCGCTGCCGGCAATGATTGAACTTACGACCGCGGTCGGGTGCGCGTTCGGGGGCGAACGGGAAAAAGATTCATTCGAAGACAAGCGAACATCAGCGGGCCGTTTGCCGGACAATCGAGAGCGTCCGCCGAACAAAGTCCTTGGATTTTTTCCATGTTCGTGCGTCGCTTCGTTTGTGCGATGACGGCAAACGCGAGCACGAAAAGCGCGCACATTGGGGCATGTCTGGTGCTGCCGGTAAGGATTGAACTTACGACCTCCCCCTTACCAAGGGGGTGCTCTACCACTGAGCTACGGCAGCGCCGGGCGGGATGCGAAAATCACCGATGGGAAAGGGGCGCGAGCGCTGCGATCCTTGCCATACGGCC
>JAFAHL010000739.1 GCA_019237215.1 Hyphomicrobiales bacterium
TGGCGAGCGAAGACGCGGGCATAGGTGTCATAGCCGCCGCCGGCGCCGCCACCGACCAGCATCGTGATCGATTTGCCCCGATAGAATTCCTCGACCGTCTCCGCCAACGCGCTCGCCGGCCAAGCCGCCGCCAGCAGCAGCGCCATGACGATTCGCGTGCCCGCGTCCATGGGCTAGCGCCGGTATTTCCGCTGCATGGCCGTGAAATAACCCTCGGCATCAAGCGCCCTGAGCAGGCTCGCGTCCACGTAATCCTCGAGCCTCTGGCTGCCGCCTGGGAACTGCGCCAGGATGTTCTCGGCTCCCGGCTGGGAGATTTCGATGTCGGCCGGCGATTGTGCCTTGAAGTCGTTCCAGGTGATGTCGAGGACTTTCGGGTCGGCGATCTTGAGCTCCTTGGCTAGCACCTCTTTCGCACGCTTCTCGTCGTTGAGCGCGAGATAATTGCCTTCGATCGTTCCCTTCAGGAAACGGATGAGCAAATCGCGCCGGCCGGCGATGTCGCCTCGCCGCACCACGATCGAGCTGAACACCCATGGAATCTGTTCGGGCACGAGATCGACGAGAACGTTGACGCCTTCTGCGCGCGCCAGGCTCGCGATCGGCTCGTTGAGCGGCGTCGCTTTGATCTCGCCCGACTTCACCGCGTCGAGGCGGCGCATGCCGCCGCCATATTCCTTCAACACCACGTCGTTGCGCGCGAGCGCGAGCCGCGCCAGCGCGAGCGTGACGGTGGAATCGCTCTCCGAGCCGAACGTGCTCACGCCGATCACGCCGCCCTTGAGCTCGGCCGCGGTCTTGATGCCGGGGGCGGAGAAGAAGGTGAAGCGGATCACGTTGCTCAATGAGCCGACGCTGCGCAGATCGCCGCCAGCCCGGTTGATGCGGATCACCGAGGACAATCCCACATGCATGATATCGAGCCGTCCGGCCTGCAGCTCGGCCGCGCCGCGGCTGCCGCCGCTCATGTTGACGACCTCGACCTTGAGGCCCTGCGCGGCGTAGAAACCGGCGTCGCGCGCCATGTACCACGCCAGCACGGTGTTGACGGGGTCGGAGATGCCGGCCTTGACCTCGATCGGCTGCTGCGCCGCCGCTGGTCGCCAGCACACGAGAACGAGAGCGAGGACAGCGGCGCCGGCGTGCACGCAGCGTGCATGGATTTTCGTTGGCATCGTGACTCCTCTTGCGTTCTCGTCACGCTCCGGCAACCGCGGAGACCTCAAAACTCCCGGAACAGCCGGCCAAATCCCGCGATGCGGTCGTCGACGCCGCAGCGCCGCAGCGCATCCCACACGATCGCCTGGTGCGCCGCCATCACGTTGATGCCGAACTCCCGCTCGAGCGTGTCGATTGCGTCCGCCGTCGGCCAATGCGGTGACGGCAATAGAATCGAGTCGGCGTCCGGATGCTCGCGCATGAGCCTGCGCCCCATCTCGAGCGCGGCGTGGCGCGGGATGCGCCCGATCTGGTTGAACGCGCTGCCCCAGCCGGTCGCACACAGCACCTCACAGCCGAAATGGGCGCCATAGCTCGCGATTCGGTCGGTTTCGCTCAACTCGTAGGGTTGCGCCACCACCACCTTCTTGCAGCCGAGCGCCTTGGCGGCTCGCGCCTGCGCCGTCGCGCTCGTCGAGACTTTGACCTTCAGTTCGGCCTCGAGGTCGACGATCATCTGCTCCGCGTTAGCATGGCCCTTCGACAGGTTGATGGGAACGCCGCCGAGCACGACGATGTCCACGCCGGCGGCCGCCATCTCGCGCGCGGCTTTCATGCTGATGTCGTAGGACTTGTCGACTTCGTCCTTGCTGCGCACCACGATCGCAAGCGTGGTGATGACGAGCGTCACGCCGGCGGGAACGATCTTGTAGAACTCATAGGGAAAGATCTCGGTGGTGAGCGGCGGCGAGGTGTAGCCGATGCGCGCCCGGTGCCCGTAGATGTTCGCGCGCGTCGGCGCGGGTGAGGTCATTGTCGATGTCCGGCGCGAAGCGCGGCATGTCCGCGCCGGTCGAAGGCTAACGGCCCACCTCGTGCTTGTCCATGCGCGCGCTGCCCGTCGACGTCGCGGATTGTCATGTCGCAAAAATCTCGCGACAATTTATCGTGTTGTTGGACCTTTTCTAAGGAATGAACATGTTTGCTCGCGACCGTGTTGCTTGGCGCTCGCTACCAATTTTCGCCCTTGCGCTGATCGCCTGGCTCGCCCCGGCGACGGCGACACGAGGCGGCGAAACCGTCACCATCGGCGATCTCACTTTCGTCAACCAAGCTCTCGTCGGGGTCGGGCGGTTGCCGGCTGATCTGCGCGACAAGTTCGGGGAGACATTCGGCTCCGGCTCCGCCATCGCGGTTGATCCGAAGTCGTGGGTGCGAACGCCCGCCGGATACCAGGGCACGTTCTATATGTTGCCCGACCGTGGCTACAACGTCACCGGCACGAGCGACTATCGCGCGCGCATCAACAAGCTTTTCATCACCTTCAAGCCGCTCGACGACCCGGCGGCCGTGCCGGTCGCAGAGCGGCAAAACAGCGTCGTGGCGACGCTGACCGACACCATCCTGCTCACCGA
>JAFAHL010000092.1 GCA_019237215.1 Hyphomicrobiales bacterium
GCGAGCGCGGGCGGCGGGACTTCCGGTGCTGGTGGTTGCATCTTCTGTCGGGCCTCGGGCACTTTGGCCTTGATGCGCGCCCAAATTGCGGCCTCCGGCTCGACCGGCTCGACCATGAGGTGCAGTTCGCCGAACCGGCGCTCCCACAGCTCCACTTTGGCGGCGAATGCTTCGTCCGCGTCCAACAAGGTGCGCGCCTGCATGCGCTCCTCGAAGTCGAGCGTGCCGAGGACGTACTCGCCAGCAAACGCGTCCGTGTAGTCGAGCTCGCTCATGACTTGAGACACTGCTCGATCTCGAGCAGGCTCCGCCGCAGCGACGCCCTGAGCAGATCGACCGGCATGTCGAGCTTGGCCGAGAGCTGGTCGCGACTGAAAGCGCCGTAATAGGCAAGCAGCAGCATGCGTTGGCGGTCCGGCTCGAGCCGACCGATGCAGCTCAGCAACCGTTTGAGATCGTCGGTCATCTCGTGGCGTGGCACGCTGGCGGGGCCTTCGTCCTCATCGACGATTTCCGGCTCGCTGTCGCTCGCGACCGGCTGCGGTTTCCGCGCCGTATCGATCGCCAACCGCCGAGCGATCGCGACCATCCAGGCGAGCGGCGTCGAATGGGTGGGATCGAACTCGTCGGCCTCGAGCCAGACCTGCAGATACGCCTCCTCCATGACGTCGGCGGCGAGGTCGTGACGCCGCAGAATACGCAGCACCACGCCATAGAGCTTGGCGCAAGTCGCCCCATAGAGCCGCTCGAACGCGACCGCGTCACCCTTGGCGACAGCCGCGAGCAGCCATGTGATTTCAACCGGCGTCGACATCGTGGGCAAAAGCTACTTCCTGCTGGGCCTGCCGTTCAAGCTTGCACAGGCGGCGACACCTTCGTGCATCGCTGGTCCAGCGGCGGCCGCCGTGGAACCTGCGTCGGGCGATGGCCTCAAGCTTATGTGCGCTCATCAGCCAAGCACGCTCAAGGCGCTGATTATGGCCGCCGAAGCCGCCGCCCGTCGAGATGGGTATCGCCGGAACGCATGACCGGAAGCAACGGCCGCGGCGGACGGTTCCACTGCGGCCCGATCACGCTCGAGCCGGCGTTGACACGTTGAGCTTGGTTACGCGCTCGCGCTGTTGCGCATCATGCCGACGGCGTCGAGCGCGGCCTGCTCGTCGTCCTCCGCACGTTCCCGCATCTGGTCGCGCTCGCCGAGCAACTCGACCTTCCGCATCTCCTCGAAGGCCTCGCCGAGCGCCGCCTTGGCGTCTTCGAGCTGGGCTTTGAGGTCGTCGGCTGAGCGCCTGAGGTTGTCGCGCCGCTGTATCGCCGCCTTGGCGTAGGTCGGATAGGCGAAATGACCCGGATCATGAATCCCGGAGCGATCCTGCTCGATCTTGATGTCGCGCTCGAGATCGCCACTGATGCGCTCGAACTCGCTGATCATGCCCTCGATCTGGGCGACCCTGCGGCGCCTCTCCTCGACCTGAAACTTCTTCAGGCGAATGAGTGTTTCGCGTGACTTCATCGACTCGTGCTCCCCCGAAGCCCCGGCACCGGGACACCGCATAGAACAGACGCGGCCCCTCCCCCTTGGGCCGACCGACCCAAGCCAGCGCGCAGTGTGGCGGCACAACGTTAGTTTTCGGTTTCCACGCCGACGTGGGATGTGCGCAACACGTTGATATCCTTGCCCAAGAGTGCTCGCCGCTGCCTTTACCTTGGTAGAGCAGCCCCCGATCCGGCGCGGGCTTGCGGCCGCCGCGTCACACCGGCGCGGCCGCATGCGCATCTCACATCGGTTCTTAACTTCGTGTTTACCCGCGTCGTTAATCATTAGGTCACCGTTGTGGGACGTCAGGGGGCCCGTCGTCCGGCCGGGACGGAGGGGCAGAAGTCTCTGGATCGATTACAACCGACTCTTAAAGTCAGACATGAGATGATGCTTGGAAAAAAAACCGCTCCCGTGCAGTATCTTAGGGCGATTCGCCCGAGTTCCCCAGAGAGGGCACGCGCACGTTGGAACGAGGTTTGTTAACCACGCGTCGTTAATGTTCCGACTCGGTTCGTCCCAAGGCGTTTTCGAGGGCCGCCGCTGCGGCGTGCCGACCTGAGCCCGAAGCGGCGAGGAAGGGAACTGGCATGCGCGTATTGCTGATTGAGGACGACAGTGCCACCGCTCAATCGATTGAGCTGATGCTCAAGTCCGAGAGCTTCAACGTCTACACCACCGACTTGGGCGAAGAAGGCGTCGATCTCGGTAAACTCTACGACTACGACATCATCCTGCTCGACCTGAACCTGCCGGACATGTCCGGCTTCGAGGTGCTGCGCACGCTGCGCGTCTCCAAGGTGAAGACGCCCATTCTGATCCTCACCGGGCTTGCCGGCATCGAGGACAAGGTCAGAGGCCTCGGCTTCGGCGCCGACGACTACATGACCAAGCCGTTCCACAAGGACGAGCTGGTGGCGCGCATCCACGCCATCGTGCGCCGCTCCAAAGGCCACGCGCAGTCGGTGATCCAGACCGGCGACCTGGTCGTCAATCTCGATACCAAGACGGTGGAAGTGAACGGCGCGCGCGTGCATCTCACCGGCAAGGAATACCAGATGCTGGAGCTCTTGAGCCTGCGCAAAGGCACGACGCTGACCAAGGAGATGTTTCTCAACCACCTCTACGGCGGCATGGACGAGCCCGAGCTCAAGATCATCGACGTCTTCATCTGCAAGCTGCGCAAGAAGCTCGCGAACGCGTCCAACGGCAAGAACTACATCGAGACGGTGTGGGGCCGCGGGTACGTGCTACGCGAGCCGTCGGACGACGAGGCCCGCATCCCGGCGTGACGAGTTTTCCAAGAGCCACCAACTCTCTCCTCCAGACTCGGACAATTCCGAACCCCGCCCGCCAAGGCGGGGTTTTTGTTGACGAGGGAGCCCGCGCCTCGTGGTCAAACTCTCGACAGACCATAAAGTAAGCGATTGGGGCGCTACGCCTTGGCGCGAGCGGGGTTGACCGTTGGCACGCGGGTCGTAGAGTGCGCTCCCAATCGTTCCCACGCACCCGTCAATGGCTTCCCCCTCGATCCCCACCTTGTCCGCGCACGGCGCCGACATGCCGGCTATCGGCTTTGGCACCTCCTCCTTGGGCGATTGCGGCGAGATCGTCGCAAGCGCGCTCAGGGTCGGCTATCGTCACATCGACACGGCCTGGAAATACGGCACCGAGCGCGGCGTCGGCGAAGGCATCCGCGTCTCCGGCGTGCCGCGCAATGAGATTTTTCTGACGACCAAGGTATCGCACGAATACCTGCGTGCCGACGACTTTGCGCGCTCGGTCGAGCAGAGCCTGAAGACTCTCGGCGTCGACTTCGTCGATCTCCTGCTCGTGCATTGGCCGAACCCGGAGATTCCACTCAGCGAGCCCATTCCCGCGCTCGCCAAGGCCAAACGGCAAGGACTTGCGCGCCATATCGGGGTTGCGAATTTCAACATCGCCATGCTCGACGAAGCGATCCGGCTCTGTCCGGAGCCGCTGGTCAATCTGCAGGCCGAGTATCACGCCCATCTCGACCAGACCAAGCTCACCGCGGCGTGCCGCCAGCGCGGTTTGATCTTCACCGCTTATTGCCCGCTGGGCCGCGGGCGTTTGTTGCGCGAGGCGGTGCTGGCCGACATTGCCGCCCGCAAGGAACGCACCCTCGCTCAAATCGCGCTGCGCTGGCTGATCCAGCAGGGCAACATCGTTGCGATCCCACGCTCGTCGAACGCCGCGCGCATGGCCGAGAATCTCAACATCTTCGACTTTGCGCTGACCGACGAGGAGATGGCGCGGATCGCGGCGCTCAAGCGGCCCGACGGCAGGATCGCCAATCCCGCGGGCCGCGCACCGGCGTGGGATTGAGATGGCGGGAACGGACGATGACCAAGACTATCTCACGCTCGGCTGTGCGACCATGTGGAACTGGTCCGAGGACAAGCTCCTGCGCGCGTAGCCAACGATGCGCGCAGCGGCATTAGCGGGTGGCGATGACGATCGCGTCGCCCTCGGCCTTGAGGTCGACCGCGAGCCCGCAGGCGCGGGCGAGCAGGCCCGCATAGAACGGCTGGATCGCGTGGGCGTCGACGGATCCGCTCTCGGAGACGCCCTGCAGCAGGGCAGGCACGGCTTGCGGGATACGGGCACTGACACCGGAGGCGGTGATGCGGAAGCCCATGCTCTCCCCTGTCCCGACCGGATCGACCGCGAGCGTGCCGCCGCGCGGGATCGCCTGGCCCGCGATAATCAACAAGTTCAGAAGCAACTTGACCCGGTTTTTCGGCAACAGCACGCGCGGCAGGTTCCAGACGAGCTTGGTCTTGTCATCCTCGATGAACGCTTGCGCCATGGCGCGGGCGTCGCCGAGATCGACCTGCGCGCTGGCAGAGCCAGCGGCGCCGAAGGCGAGGCGGCAGAATTGCAGCCGCGCCGACGCCGTCCTCGCGCTCCGCTTGATGAGGTCGAGCGCGAAAGTCTTGGTCTCCTCGTCGCTGTCCTTCTCCTCCAGCACTTCGAGTCCGTTGACGATGGCGCCGGTCGGGCTGATGAGGTCGTGGCAAACGCGCGAACACAAAAGGGCGGCGAGATCGAGAGCATCAAGATCAACGGCTACGGACATGAGGACGTCTCCGGTAGGCGGGCCTCGGATCGGCGCGGCCGCGAGTGCTCGGCGCGAATCAAAACCATGGCACCGCTGATACACCGCAGCCGCGCGAGCTGCCAAGACTAGAACCGGCAGCACCACCAGTGTCGCGACTCCGAAAGTCGTAAACCTGCGATGCGAGCTTCGAAATCCGAGCGATGCTAGTGTCCCGATTCCGAAGTTCGCAAGTCCTTGCGGCGCATTCTCGTGCGAACTTCGGAATCAAAGGGACACTAGCAAACTTTTGACTCTAGTGTGGTTTTGGATTTGAGCTGCTATGCCCGCTCGCGGCTTCAATGCTAGGAATTCAAATCCGCCACGGCAGGAGCGGGTGCTTGCGACCGCACGATGACATCATGCCTGTGGACGACCGGCTGCTCGACGAGCTCACCACCATCGTCTCGGCGGCGGCGGCCGCCATCCTTGCGGCCCGCGCGGGTTCGCTCGAGGTCAGGGCCAAGGCCGATCTTTCTCCGGTCACCGTCTGCGATCAGGCGGCCGAGGCGCTGATCCTCGAAGGACTTGCCCGCCTGCTCCCCGGCGTGTGCGTGGTGTCGGAGGAGGCGGCGGGGTGCGCGCCGCCCGAGCGCATTCCCGACAGCTTCGTCCTGGTCGACCCCCTCGACGGCACCCGCGAGCTGCTCGCCGGACGGGACGAATTCACGATCAATCTTGCGCTCGTGAGCGGCGGATGTCCGCGTCTCGGCATTATCGCCGCCCCGGCGTGGGGAGTCCTATGGCGTGGGATTGCGGGGCGCGGTGCCGAGCGGCTGCGGCTTGCGCCCGGAGCGCCGGCG
>JAFAHL010000276.1 GCA_019237215.1 Hyphomicrobiales bacterium
CGACGATCCGTTCTCGAAGACGGTGTTGGCGGCGGCCAGGGAGCAAGCGAAGGCGGCGGGTCTCGACGTGGTGTTGGACGAATCCTACGCGCCGTCGACCACCGACTTCGGGCCGATCGTCAACAAGGTCATTTCGTCGAACGCCGACGCGCTACTCGGCGGAGGGCACTATTCCGACGGTGCCAGCTGCACGATCAGAAAGCCGATCTGAAGTGGATCTCGATCCTGGTCGCGCCCGCCGACGACAAGTTCGCAGACCTGGGCGCGGCCGCGCTCGGCGTGACCGTGCCGTCCCAATGGGAACTGCAGGTTTCCTACAAGCCGGATTTCGGGCCGACCACGCAGGAATTCGCCAAGGCTTTCCAAGCCAAATTCAAGGCGCCACCTGATTACCATTCCGCGTCCGGCTACACCAGCGGCGTCGTTCTTGAGCGCGCCATCGAGAAGGCCGGATCGCTCGATCCGGCGAAAGTCACGGCGGCGCTCGACGCCACCGATTTCACGACCTTCTTCGGTCACATCAAGTTCGCCACCGATCCGAGCCATCACGGACTGCAGAGCGCGCATGAGATGGTGCTGGCGCAGTGGCAGAAGCAAGGCGGAAAGTTGGGCCGTCAGGTGGTCTGGCCGTCGGCAGCGAAGTCGGCCGATCTCATCTATCCGATCGCCGCGGCGAGCCAGTAGTCAGGTCGCCGGGCCGGCGGCGCTGCCGCCGCCGCCGGCTCGGTTGCATCCATGTTGGGGATCATCGCTTCGATCATAGACGGCGTGCTCGTTGGCCTGGTCTACGGGCTCGCCGCCATGGGCCTCACCTTGATCTGGGGCGTCATGAACGTGATCAACCTGACCCACGGGGCGATGATCGTCGCCGGCATGTTCGCCGTGTTTCTGCTGGTGCAGGCGCTCGGGATCACGCCTTACGCCGCCCTGCCGCCGGTGCTGATCGGCGGCTTCGCGGTCGGCGTCTTGCTCTATTGGATCGCGGTCCATCGCATGATCGGTCGGCCGCCGTTGATGAGCCTGCTGTCGACGTTTGCCGTCAACCTCGTGCTGATCGGCGTCGGCACCGCGATCTGGGGCACAGCGCTGTTCAATATCGACGTGTCGATGCCCGGACTGAGCATCGGCCGCTATACCTTTCCCGGCGTCCACATTGTGGCGGCGGCGCTGGCCGCGGTGATGGCCTGCCTGCTCTATCTCTTCTTGCACTACACCCGGTTGGGCAAAGCCATGCGGGCGGTCGCCAACAATCGCGAGGCGGCGGAATTGGTCGGCGTTCCGACCACGCGCGTGCTGGCGCTCTCGGTCGGGATCGGCGTCGCGCTCGCCGGCGTGTCGGGCACTCTGATTGCCACGCTCTTTCCGTTCACCTTGCTGTCCGGCGACGCCTATCAGCTTAAGAGTTTTCTCGTGACCGTTCTCGGCGGCCTCGGCAATCCGGTGGGCGCGCTGATGGGCGGCATGGCGCTCGGCCTGCTGGAAGGGCTGGTGACGCCGTTCGTGCCGGTCAGCTGGACGCTGGTCATCGAATTCGCGCTGTTCGTGGTGGTGCTGATTGCGTTTCCGGCCGGCGTCTTCGCGGCGCGACGCGGTGCATTGTGATGCCGAGGCTGGTGCGCCGGCCCTTTTTCTGGATCATCGCGCTGGTGATCGCGGCCTTCGTCGTCGCGCCGTCGATCGGCGACAATGTCGAGTTGCGCGAGAGCCTGATCCTCGCCGCGCTCTACATCACGCTGGCGAGCAACATCAATCTGATGCTCGGTTACGCCGGTTACATCAATTTCGGCAGCATCGTCTTCTTCGGACTGGGCGGCTACATCTGCGTCTGGCTGGTCAACGCGCATGCCTGGCCGCTCAGCCTCAGCCTGCTCGCGGCCGGCGTCTGCGTGAGCATTCTGGCGCTGATTTTCGGACTCGGCATCCTGCGGCTGCGCGGCGCCTTCTTCGCCTTGGCGACCATCGGCGTCAACGAAGGCGTGCAGGCCGCGGTCCAGAACTTCACCCCTTGGGGCGGTTCCTCGGGCATGTATCTGTCGCCCGAGATTTTCCAGCCGCTGGGCGGGGCGGGGCCGGCGCTTTGGGTCCTGTATTTCCTCATGGTCGCGGTGATGGGGCTCTCGCTGTATCTGAGCTACGCGATCAAGACCTCGAAATTCGGCCTTGGTCTGCTCGCGATCGGGCAGAACGAGGACGTGGCGGCGATACTTGGCGTGCCGACGCCGCTCTACAAGGCGCTGGTCTACAGCGCCTCCGCGTTCCTGCCGGCGGTCGCGGGCGGGATCTATTTCCTCAAGAGCGCCTTCATCCAGCCGTCCGACGCGTTCGACCTGACGCTGTCGACCGAGGCGATCGTGATCGCGATGCTGGGCGGACAAGGCACCGTCACCGGCGTGGCGCTGGGCGCCTACCTTTACGAGGAGCTGCGCGGGTACCTGCTGACCTCGGAAACCTTCGCTAACTTCCAGCTGGTCGTTGCCGGCGTGCTGCTGCTGCTCATCGTGCTGTTCTTTCCGGCCGGGCTCATGGGCTGGATCTATGCCCGCTTTCCGCGCACCCAGAAGGTGCTCGAATGACCGCGCTGCTCGAACTCGAGGGGGTGAAAAAGAGCTTCGGCGGGCTGCACGCGGTCAACGACGTCAGCTTCGCGGTCGAGCGCGGCAAAATTCTCGGCTTGATTGGACCCAACGGCGCCGGCAAGACCACGCTCTTCAACCTGATCAACGGCGTGTATACGCCGGACGCCGGACGCATCGTGTTCGACGGCACCGACATCGCCGGCGAAAAGCCGTACCGCATCGCCCGCTATGGCCTCGCGCGCGCGCATCAAATCGTGCAGCCGCTCACCAACATGACGGTGCTGGAGAACTGCATGGTGGGCGCCTGTTTCGGCCGCGAGAACCTGCCGCTCGCGCGCGCGCACGAAGCGGCGCATGAGGCGATCGCGATCGCCGGTCTCGAGGATCGCCGCGCCAGCTTGGCGATGCATTTGACCATCGCGGCAAAGAAGCGCTTGGAGCTCGCCCGCGCACTTGCCGGCCGGCCTTGGCTGCTACTGCTTGACGAGGTGCTGGCCGGCCTCAATCCGACCGAGGTCGAGCACATGATCGGCATTATCGGTCGCATCCGCGCGCGCGGTGTGACCATCCTCATGATCGAACATCTGATGCAGGCAATCATGAGCCTGTCGGACCGCATCGTCGTGCTTGATTTCGGGGAGAAGCTGGCCGAGGGACTGCCGAGCGAGGTGTCGCGTGATCCGCACGTCATCGAGGCGTATCTCGGCGATCCCAAGCTCGCAGCCGAGCTGCAGCGAGGGAGCTGAGCGATGCCCGACGCGCTGCTTGAAGTCGAAGCGCTCGAGGCCGGCTATGGCGAGGTCCAGGTGCTTTGGGGCGTCTCGCTCAATGCAGGCAGCAGGCAGTTGACCGCGATCGTCGGCGCCAATGGCGCCGGCAAGACGACGATGCTGCGCGCCATTGCCGGCACGATCGTGCCCTGGCGCGGTCGGGTGACATTCCGGGGCAAGGACGTGACGCGGCTGCCGACCAACGTGAAGTCCGCGCGCGGCTTTGCCTTGGTGCCGGAGGGGCGCCAGTTGTTCAGCGCCATGACCGTCGACGAAAATCTCGAGCTCGGCGCGTTTTCCAAACGCGCCGCGCGCAAATATTCGCAACGCCTAGATCAGGCCTTCAGCCTGTTTCCGCGCCTCGCCGAGCGGCGGCGGCAGATCGCCGGCACGCTCTCCGGCGGCGAGCAGCAGATGTTGGCGCTCGCGCGCGGCCTGATGTCGGATCCCGAAATTCTCATCATCGACGAGATGTCGCTCGGCCTGGCCCCGGTGCTGGTCTGTCAGCTGTTCCTGACGCTCAAGAAGCTCAAAGAAGCGGGCCTGACCATTCTTCTGGTCGAACAGAATGTGCATCTCGCTTTGGCGGTGAGCGATTATGCCTATGTCCTTGCCGAGGGACGGGTGTTCACCGAAGGTCTGCCTGCGGCGCTCGCAGCCATGCCGAAAATCCGGCGCGCGTATCTCGGCATGTAGGCGAATCAAGTCTCACGGATCAAGTATAGCAGATCTTGGATCACAACCGCCGCCGCGATCGGCTTACTGCTTGTCAAAGACGACTGTCTGTTTGGGACGCACCGCGACGGGCAGAAAGGCGCCATCATTTTTGCCGACCTCTTTGGCCATCAGCTCGTTGAGCAAGGCATTCATCCGCAGGATCGTGTCTTTGTATTTGTCGCGCTCCAAAGCGAGGTTGTTCAGCTCGTCGGGATCCTCGCTGAGATCGAACAGCTGGACGTCGTTGTACTTGAAGATCTGATCGAGCGTTTGCGGAGTGTTGAACGCGGCGGGGGCATAGTAACGCGCGAACTTGTAGCGTCCATCGAACACAAAGGACAGGAATCCGCGCTTGCTGAGGTCCGGGTGCATCTCGGCGAGCGACGGCAACGGCTTGCCGCCGAAGACGTCCTTGTTGGCAGCAAGCAGATAGTTTCCGTCGATGGTTTGTATACCGACGTAATTGAACAGCACGCCAGGGCGGTTGGCATGGATATCCGCGGACTGGGGACTGCCGAGAAGCGGGGAAAAATCGCGTCCCGGCAAACCTCTGACGGCGGCTTGCCGCCGCGCCTCCGGCAGGGCGGTCATGCCAACGAATGTCGGCAGCAGGTCGAGGTGGCTGGTCAGCGCGGTGACTGTCTTGCCGCCAGCGTAGGCCGGATGGGTGATCAGAAGCGGTATATGCGAGTTGAGCTCGTAAGCGAACGGACCCTTGCCGCGCAAACCACCATGTGAACCCGCCATTTCGCCGTGGTCGGCGGTCACCACGACGATCGTATTCTTCCACAGATCGAGCTCGTCCATCGCGTCAACGAGCAGCCTGAGGCCGCGATCGTTGTCGCGGACGAGGTTGAGGTAATAATTGTAAAAATGGCTCCACATGTCCGGGCGATCGGTCGGAATGAAACCAAGCGAACCGGCCCACCCCTTGTGGTACTCGGCCAAGGCCGGCGGCATCCCCGGCGCGGTGAGTGATTGCGTGAGGCCGGGAACCTGCGTGAAGTTCCACGTCTTCTGGTAGATCGCGTTGTCCGGCGGAGGAGTGATCAGGTTATTCGTGATCGCCTTCTGCACCGGCGGTTGGCCCGCGATGTTGGCGTCTGCATACATGATGTCGTGCGGGTTTAGGAAGCTCACCACCATGAAAAAGGGCTCGCCTTTGCCGTTCAATGCCGGAGCATTCGTGCGCAACCAGCGAACTGCTTCGCCGGAGTAATAGCGGTCGACTTGATATCCTTGATTTGGCGAGCCGAATTTGTCGCCGTCAAAATTGAAGAAATCAAATCCATACGGCTGCAGCGCGGCGTGATAATCGACCGCGGGGTTGACCTTGAGCAGCCCCTTGTTGAGCTCGAACTTGCCGAAGTAAGCGGTCGTGTAGCCGAGACCCTTCAAGACGGAGCCCATATTCGGTCTGTCGGTACGCAGGCTCGGAACATAGCCCGTTTCCATCTGATCGAAGACGCCGTTGACCTGAGGCGGCGTGCCGCTGATAAACGCGGCGCGCGAGGGCGTGCACATCGCCGCGGCCGTGTAGTGATTGCGAAAGTCGAACCCCCGCCGTCGCAGCTCGGCACGGGCCGGCAACTCGAAATCGCCGGTCGCCAACAGATGATCCGCCTCTTGGTCGGAAATGACGAAAATGATGTTGTACGGCGGTTTGGCGGCGCCGCCGGCTGCGGGGGATTGCGCCCAGGCGTTTGGCGCCGCGCATGTGAGAACCATGGTTCCCAACGTCACGGCGCAAACGGCAAAATACGACCTTGTCGATCGCAATCTCATGCGCGATACCCCGATTGGCGTCAGCTTATTGAGAGCAGAGTGCGCTACAGTCGTGCGGTCGCAACCGTGCGATAGCTAACATCAAGGGTCAAGGGGATTACGAATCACGAGAATGTGCCGAGTGCCGCAGACGAGGTCACTCGCAAGGGGTGTGCCGCTCGGGCGACACATATGAATTTTCGATGCCGGCGTAACGATCCCCGACTTTACGCGTTGCCCGCGCGGTGTAGAGTGACATCGGGGCAAGGCGTCCGATCAGGCATTGGGGGAGTGCCGTGTCGCTTTCGGGGGCACCGCATCCGGCGCATCGCCTGCTGCGGGGCACGCTTGTACTTGCATTTGCGGCCTTTGCGGGCGGCACGACCGTCGTTTCCGCCGACGAGGCTGGCATCAGTTTCTGGGTTCCAGGCACCTACGGCGCACTTGCGGCTGCGCCCCTGCCGCAGGGATTCTCCATCGCGGAGATCTACTATCACTCGCCGATCAACGGCGGCGGCGACGTTGCCATCGCCCGCCAGATCCCGATTGCGGGTGTGACGACGAGGGTATCCGCGAGTCTGGACATTCACATCGGCGTGCAAAACGACCTGCTGCTGAGCATCCCAAGCTACGTGTTTGCAACGCCGGTGCTCGGTGGACAGCTTCAGATTGGCATGCTCATCCCCTACGGACGCAACAAGGTCTTCGTCGATCAGACGATCGTTGGCCCGATGGGGATGCTTGGAGGGCCGCCGATGACCAGCGCGATCACCGGGTTCGGCGATTTCGAGCCGCAGACCTCCCTGCGCTGGAACTTCGGCGTGCACAACTTCATGATCTACGCGACCGGCGATGTCCCGATCGGGCTCTACAATCCGCAGTCGCTCGCGAACGTCGGCTACGGCCACGGGGCGATCGACGGCGGCGGCGGCTACACCTATTTCAACGAGAAGACAGGTGACGAATTTTCTGCCGTGCTCGGCTTCACCTACAATTTCACCAATCCCTCGACCCAATACCAGAACGGGGTCGACGTGCATCTCGACTGGAGCCTATCGCACTTCTTCACCAAGGATTTCGATTTCGGAGCAGCCGGCTACTTCTACAATCAGGCGTCATGCGACCACGGATTGGGCGACCAGCTCGGCTGCTTCGAGTCCCGCGTCCTGGGCGTCGGGCCGCAGGCTACCTTTGTGATCCCGCTGGGCAATCAGCAAGGGGCGCTTAACCTCAAATGGTACAAGGATTTCGACTGGACGCATCGGGCGCAGGGCTGGAGCGGATGGCTGACATTTGTGCTGTCAAACAATCCCACGGATGCGCAGCACACGCCGACGCACCGCTGACGCGATTGCTCCGTTACAAGCCACGCCAGGCCGGACGCAGCACGTTGTCGATGAGGTTCCAGCGCGGAGTGTCGTCAGGGCGCGGCTTGCCGTCGATCCAATAGGCGAGTTGCGCTGCGCGAAAGCCGTTCGTCGCCTGCAACGACAACCACGTGTTCAGATATCGGGTCAGCGTCGCGGCGCTCGGCTGCAGAAAGTACGCAAACAGCAGCGGCGCTCCCATACCGCTTGCGGCAACCGCCGAAAATCCGCCGTGCCCCGACGCCCAGGCCCGGGCCTGGTCGAGCGACCACACTGCGGCGTCGAGCTCTGGGTGAGCAGGGATATCGTCGTAGGTTTCGAGTGGAACGATGCGCGCCTTCGGAAACAGTTGTTTCGTGAGCCGGAAGATCGCGCTGTCAGCCAGGGTGCCGAGCACGAGGTTCGGCGCGTCGGCAACCGCCTGGTAGCTCAGGAAACGGCTTGCTTGCTGCGACGGCGCGATAAACCCCAGCGGGCTTTCGAAATACGGGTTGGAGACTTGTAGATCCTCCAGCCGCTTCTCGGTGATGTAGGCGCCGGCCATGACGATGTCGAGACGCCGGGCAGCAAGGTCGGCCTCCACCTCGTCCCATTCGATCGGCGCGAGCTCCAGACGGACGTGCAGGTCGCGTGCGAGGCGGTACGCATAGCTGATGTCGAAGCCAACCAGATTGCCTGATCTATTTCTATAGGTGAATGGTGTCACCTCCCGCCCGTAACCGACCCGAAGGGTCCTGCGATCGCGAATTCCTTCGAGCGTCGCCGGGCCCTCGAGCGGCGGCAAGCGGGCAGCCGGGATGTCGCTGATGAACGCGTCGACGCCGGCGACGAGCGCCGGATCCAAGGTCCGCTCGAGGATCGC
>JAFAHL010000466.1 GCA_019237215.1 Hyphomicrobiales bacterium
AAGAGCGGGGGTTCGAGTCGGTCTGGGCGCCCGAGCACTCGCACATCCCGACCTCGCGCAAGACGCCGTTTCCCGGCGGCGGCGAGTTGCCGAAGCCGTATTACGACGCGATGGACCCGTTCGTGTCGCTGACCGCAGCGGCAGTCGGGACGACGAAGCTCAAGGTCGGCACCGGCGTGTGCCTGGTGCAGCAGCGCGATCCGATCCAGACGGCGAAGCTCGTCGTCTCGCGCGATCAGGTGTCGAACGGGCGCTTTCTGTTCGGCGTCGGCGGCGGCTGGAACCAGGACGAGATGGAGGACCACGGTACCGTCTTCGAAACCCGCTTCAAGCTGATGCGCGAGCGGATCGAGGCGATGAAGGAGATCTGGACCAAGTCCAAGGCCGAGTATCACGGCGACATGGTTGATTTTCCGGAGATGATGGCGTGGCCCAAGCCGGTGCAGAAGCCCTACCCGCCGATCCTGGTCGGCGGCGGCTTTCCGCAAGCCGCACGCCGCGCCATCCGCTACGGCGACGGCTGGTGCCCGGTCGGCCGGACCGGTTCCAGTCTGCTCGATGTGCTGCGAAAATACCGGCAAATGGCGCACGATGCCGGGCGTGACCCGCAATCCGTGCCGGTCTCCCTGTTCAATCCGGCCGAGGACGCGGGCGAGCTCGCCCGCTATCGCGACATGGGCATCGCCCGCGTCGTGGTCATGCTGCTTTCGGAGGAGCGCGATAAGATCTTGCCGGTTCTCGACCGCTGGGCCGCCCTGATCCGCCGGACCGCGCTCTGATACTCTTGGTGTATTCGTCACGGAGGATCTCATCGGCGAACTGAAGGACGTGCTCGAGGCAGGCTACGAGGCCCATCACCGGCGCGGGCTCTCTACCCGTTCAACTCTTCGGGTCTCACGTGCGCTTTTTTTCACCCAGTTGGATGGTTTCGCGGCCAGCTGCGGCGGCGCTGTGTTGTTCGACGACTACGCAGAGATCAAGCGGCTTTGTCACGTTGGCCAAGATATAGACGATTTTGGAGCCGATTTGGCTGGGCGACCAGTGCCCCTAACGCATTGAAGTTTAAACATTCGGACTTTGAGCACGCCAAGCTATTGACAAGTAAAGCGGATGAACGTGACAAAGCCCATTCAACGTCCAACGCCATCTCACCTAAGCAAGAACGCACCAAGCCTCCCCGGCCTCGACCACGCGGACATGGCGCGAAGTTGCCGCCGCAGCGTGAGCCTGACGTATCAAAAGATTTGTTACGTCATTATTCAGGCCCAGGGACTTTCGTTCTCAACTATCCTCGGGAAAATAAGTTAGGTTTGCCCAAAGGCCGCCGCGACTTCTTTGCCAGCTCGAATGGAGACACAGACATGGGCAATTCTCGCGGCCGTTTCATCTGGTACGAGCTGATGACGACGGACATGAAAACCGCCAAGCTCTTCTACGCCAATGTCGTGGGCTGGGGCGCCCGAGACGCCTCCGCGCCCGCGTTGGGCTATAGTCTGTTTACTGTCGCTGACCTCCCCGTCGCCGGGTTGATGAAGATGCCGGAGGCCGGGCAGAAAACGGGCGCGCCGCCGCACTGGATTGGATATGTCGGAGTCGACGATGTGGACTCTGTGGTCGACCGGATCAAGCAGCTTGGGGGAGCGGTGCACGTCCCACCGACAGACGTCCCCGGCATCGGCCGCTTTTCCATCGTCGCCGATCCGCAAATGGCGACGCTTGCTCTGGTCAAAGGGCTGAACGCCGGCCAAGCGCAGTCCGCCGAACTGGGCGCGCCCTCCCGCGTCGGCTGGCATGAGTTGCTCGCCGCCGACTGGGAAAAGGCGTTCGCTTTTTATGGCGAGCTATTCGGCTGGCAAAAAGCGGGCGCCCACGCTAGTGCGATCGGTACGTATCAGCAGTTTTCCGCCGATGGGGAGACGCTCGGCGGCATGCTGACGAAACCTCCGGCATTGCCGTTTCCGTTCTGGCTCTACTATTTCAACGTTGACGACGTCGAGACGGCGGCGCGGCGCGTGGAGGCCGGCGGCGGCCAAATCCTCTATGGCCCAACTGCCGTGCCGGGCGGCGCCTGGATCGTTCATTGCACC
>JAFAHL010000055.1 GCA_019237215.1 Hyphomicrobiales bacterium
GCCGTATCCGCCGTCGTTCATCGCGCAGATCAGGATGCGAAATCCTTGACGCTTGAGCGTCTCGAGCTCCTGGATATGGAACAGGAGCCCGCCGTCTCCTTCGAACAGCACGATCTTGCCCTCGCGGCCCTGCCAGCGCGCAGCCGCAACCCCAAGCGCATACGACAGGCCGTTGCCGACCGCGCCGAATTCACGCACCGTCGTGTAGCGCTCCGCCGGCCTGCCACGCATCTGGCTGTTGAAATAGGCCTGATGGCCGCCGCCGACGACGATGTCCCAGTCCTTGGGAACGACCGCGTCGATGGCTCGGATCGCCTCGCGTGGATCCAGCACCCCGGTCGCGATGTCGAACGGCATCGAGTCCGCCGGCTCGGTCGCGATGCGATGCGCCAGCTCTTTCGAGCGTATTGCCGCCGCCGTCGGTCTGCCAACGCCCAGCTTCTTATCGAGGCCGGCAAGGATTGCCTCGACGCCGGCGAGCACATCTGACCTGACGTAGATGTCGGCGGCCTTCTGCCCGTCGCGCAAGCCGCGTGGGGCATCATCCAACTGGATCTTGCAGGCTTTCCCCCAGTAATGCCCGCCACCGACGTAGTAGGACAGGCTCGTGCCGACCGCGAGCACGACGTCCGAGGACTCGTACATCTCCCTGCCCAACGAAGTGAAGTAGCTGCCGGCGATCCCGAGCCCGAACGGATGGTCGTGGAAGAGACCGCGCGCCGGCAGCGTGTTGGAGAGCAATGCGCCGCAGCGATCGGCGAGCTTGATCACCGCATCCCGCGCGCCGGACCACAACACGCCGCGGCCACCAAGGACGATAGGCCGCTTTGCCGCGGCCAGCCGCTCGACGGCCTCGGCCACGACCTCGGGATCGGGGTGCATGCGCCCGAGTTTTGGCTGGTACATCGCCGAGGTCTCGTAGGGCTGGTTGGCCATGTGCTCGACCTTCTGCAGGTCGTAGGGAATGCCCAGCACCGCCGGCCGCCGCTCGTACTTGGCGACGTGGAAGGCCTCGCGCACGTAGTCCATCATGCGCGGCACGCTGTGCGCGGCGATGTAATGCGCCCCGGTCGCCGTCACCAGCGGCGCCTGGTCGATGTACTGATTGTAGAACTTGGCGTTGATCGGCGGTTCGCCGGCGAACACCACCAGCGGCAGGCGGGCGCGAACCGCGGCCGGCAGCGCCGTCATCACCTGGGTCACGCCAGGGCCGCACGTGACGGAGGCAACGGCGACCTTGTTGGTTGCCACGTTGTAGGCTGTCGCCGCCGCAACGGTGACGTGCTCGTGCCTGACGTGGACGGTGTGTACGCCGGGCAGTCTGGCAAAGGCGGTGGACCAGTGCATGTTGCCGTCGCCCATGAGGACGAACTGCGTGTCGACTCCCTCCGCAAGGAACGCTTCTGCGAGGGCTTCGTAGAGTTTTGGCATGGACGCGGTACCCTTGGGTGGAGGCCCGCCGATGGCACCTTGCCGCCGTTGCAACAATTGGGATTCGGCACCTCCCGCTGGCGGCTCCAAGCAAACGCTACATTAGGCTTGCGCGCAGGCGGAAGAGGGCATCATCTTTTTTTCTTGCCGCACAAGAGTCCGCTTCCGGCAGAAAGCGGACATCTCGAGACGTCTGCCCTATATCAGCTTTCGGGGGTAAAGCGGACATCAGAAGCGAGCCCAAATAATCGCGATTTTAAGCTGGAGGCGGGGACATCGAACTTATCTGTTACCTGCTGCTCGAACGCCGCCGCTTGACCCGTGCTATGCGTGTCCCGGACCAGGAGCGATCCGTGGTGCCGCTTTTGACGGAGATGAAGCCGCTTCGGTCCACAAGCGTGGGTCATACATGGCCTGCCAGGTTGCGACCCAGGCGACATAGAGAAGGAGCATATGCGGCCTCCGGCTCGCAAGATCGACAAAGCGAGGCGTCGGCGCGCATACCTGCCGACGCCTCGTTGTCCGCTACAAGATCAGCGGCTACGACCGCGTGTATGTTCGCGATATGAGGTCCAAGCTGGATTACCGTCGGGATGGCAGTCGGGGTAACCCTCATGGGTGGGACAGCTTGCGCTCGCATTCGTAACGAGAATGCGCGGCGCAGTAACCTCCCAATTCGCGGCAGCGGGCACGCTCAGTAGCGTCGCGAAGGCGAGAGCAGAGATGATCTTCGACATAGATGACTCCTTTGGTTGAGCGGACCTTTGATGGCTCGCATGTCGATGGCTTGCCGAAACGTTTGTTGGTGCGCTGTGACGACGATCACAGAGTGGCACTTGGTCCGACGAGTAATTCCGCTCACAGTGATCGCAAAAACCGATATTCAGAAGCGCGCCGCGGGCTAAGCCGGCGCGAACATCGGCACCGGCGGCCCGCCGTCCGTGGGCTTAAACGCCACGCGGACTGCCTGGCCGATCCGGATCGCGTCCAGATCGCAGTCGACGATGTTGGTCATCATCGTGGGTCCCTCGGCGAGCGTGACGTAGGCGATCGCGTAGGGGATCGGCGCGCGACGGAAGACGCTGTAAGAATAGATCGTCCCGTGGCCCGAGGCCTCCATCCAGTCGGTGCGCTCGCTGCCGCAGAACGGGCAGATCGCGCGAGGATACCAGTGTGGCTCG
>JAFAHL010000061.1 GCA_019237215.1 Hyphomicrobiales bacterium
GCTGTCGCTCTCCGGCTGGCGCCGAACGCCCACTACGTCGCGGCGGACGAATTCGCGGATTTCCCCTTCCACTTCCGTTTCCGCCGAGGTGTCGATTTCGGCGGGCTCACGCGTCTTGAGAAAGGTCATAGTCAGTACCCCCGTTCAGCGCCCCTGCGGGCAGAACTCCACCTAGCCGATAGCCGCACGAGAATGTGACGACTTCGCGGCCGAATGGAATCCGCGCCGTGACTTTTGCCCCGTCCCGCCGCACGGGTAAGCGCGTCGAATCGGGGCGCGTTGTCCTAGATGCGTTGTCCTCGAGTCGTCATGCGCGGGCTTGACCCGCGCATCCATCTTCTTGGCAAGAAAGTCTTTGCGAAGGTGGATGGATTGCCGTGGCATAAGCGCGTTCACGCGCGTCTTCTGACGCGCTATGCCCGGCAATGACTGGGGGTAGGTTGGCGAATGGCCGTTGGAATCGTCGGCATTCTCTGCGCCGCAGCGAGAGCCTTCTCGACTGCGGCGAAATTCGCCTGCGGATAGAGCTTCCAACGCGCGGCGCGGCGGCTCCCCCGCAGATATTCGAAGCGCCGCCCGGGGCTGTAACATGTTAGTGGTGATGCTTGCCGCGGGAGGCCGCGTGCCACCGGATCCGACGCATGTCCGCTGATGCCGTGTCACCCCTGACCTTCGCGATCAGCGATATCCACGGCTGCCTCGACAAGCTCAACCGCGTGATCGCGGCGTGCGAGGCCCATGCCGGCGGCCGGCCGGCGCGCTACGTCTTTCTCGGCGACTACATCGATCGCGGGCCGCACAGCCGGGACGTGGTGGAATTGCTGCGCCGGCGGCAAGCGGCGCGGCCCGGCACCATCGTGTGCCTGCGCGGCAACCACGAGCAGATGGCGATCGACGCGCACGCCAGCGATCGCGCCATGCCGCTGTGGCTGGCGAACAACGGCGCCAGCACGCTGCGCAACTACGGCGGCGGGCGCATCTCGAACGAGCATCTCGCCTGGCTTAGCGCGCTGCCGTTCTGCCATGACGACGGGCTGCGCTTCTTCGTGCACGCCGGCGTCGACTTGAGCGTACCGCTCGACCAACAGGAGCCCGAGGTGATGTTGTGGATGCGCGAGCCGTTCCTGACCTATTGCGACGAGGTCGATTGCGGCCGCTTCATCGTGCACGGCCACACGCCGCTGCGGACCGGCGCGCCCGACCTGCGCCGCCGCCGCCTCAACCTCGACACCGCGGCGGTGATGGGCGGCCCGCTCACCGCCGCCGCATTCGACGACACGCAGGCGCCGCCGCTTGAGTTTTTGACCGATGGGGGCGCGGAGCGGGGGTCGTTGGGTCGCGGCGGGGCGCGTTCCTAGCGGGACCGGCAAATGCAGGCAAGGTGCTCCGGCGTGTGAAGATGCGAATGCAGAGCTGAAACCGATTCCAACAGCGTTTAGTATTCCGCGAATCGCAGGGTGGCTTTCCGCGCGCGTGATGTCCTCTCCATCGTTGGGTGCAATTTATGGACGCCATTCGACGGGACTTGCTCGACTTTATCGGCAAACGCCGCTTCGCCACCATCCTTGCCGATCCGCCGTGGCAATTCATCAACAAGACCGGAAAGGTCGCGCCCGAGCATAGGCGGCTTTCACGCTACGACACTATGACTCTCGACGAGATCGTGGCGCTGCCGGTCGAAGAACTCGCGACGCCGACTGCGCACCTTTATTTGTGGTGCCCGAACGCGCTCTTGCCCGAGGGCCTCACGGCGATGAAGGCGTGGGGCTTCAGCTACAAGTCCAACATCGTCTGGCACAAGGTCCGCAAGGACGGCGGTTCGGACGGCCGCGGGGTCGGCTTCTATTTCCGCAACGTGACCGAGTTGCTGTTGTTCGGCGTGCGCGGCAGAAACGCCCGCACGCTCGCGCCGGGGCGGCGGCAGGTGAATCTCCTGGCGACGCGCAAGCGCGAGCACTCGCGCAAGCCCGACGAGCAATACGCGCTGATCGAGGCGTGTAGTCCCGGGCCATTCCTCGAACTGTTCGCGCGCGGCACGCGCAAAGGCTGGACGACGTGGGGCGATCAGGCCGGCAGCGGCTATCGCCCGACGTGGAAAACATACGCGAATCATTCGGCAGCAGGCAGGATCATCGCCGCGGAGTAGCGCTGGCTTCGTGCCCCTGCCTCACACGGCGCTGTGGCGAGGCGACCCATTCCCCAAGGAGAGACGAGCGCCTCGCCGTCGTTCGGTTAGCTTTTCTTGCCGAAGGGATTCTGCCCGGGCTGGGGCTGCTCCCGTGCCAAAGCGAACGGCGAGAGGGCGGGGCCGCCCTTTTTCTTCTTGTTCCACTCCGCCTTCGGCTTCTTCTTCTCCTTGTTGCTGCGCATCTGACCCTTGGCCATGGCGTTCCTCCGGTGTTGGCTTGCCCGCCTGCGCAGGCGGTGGGCGGATTGAAGCGCCGCCGGGGCACGGATTCAAGCGGGGTGTCGCTAGCGTCGATTCGGCGGTCGCTCGCATCCTTTGCGGTTCGCCGACGCCGGGATCGTGCGGCAGCCAGCTGCATTAGCCTGCCCGCTACGTTGTGAATATTTTTCTTGACTACGAAACGTATCTATGCTAGGGGATTCGTCAGCCTCGCTCATTGAGCGCGTGTTCTAGAGACGATCCTGAATGCGGAGCGAGGCGTGGCGTCCCGCGGCGGCGGCTTGTAACCGCTTGCCCCGGGAGGCCCGGGAAGTCGCTCGCCAGGCACTACGACCTGGCTGCGAGGAGCTCGCTGTATCCGATCCGGCGCAAATGCCGGTGAGAGAAGCGCGGCCCCGGGTGAAAAACCGCCACGGTGGAGCGCCGAGAGGCGAGCGTCCCGCGTCATAAGCGCGTTCACGCGCGTCTTGACGCGCTATGGGACGCAAGGCGCCTCGCAAGCGCCTGGCCTGCCGCGTCATAAGCGCGTTCACGCGCGTCTTTGACGCAAGATGGCAGGCCCAACGGGTGCCTCGCACGCACCCGAACGTTTCTCGGCGCTCCGCCCACCCCTCGATTCGGGTTGGCGAAGCTAAAGTCGCAAACCCCGGGCGCAAAAATGCGCCGCGGGAACGAAATGGGCTGTTTGAAAAGTGAATAGGAGTACAAGCGCGTCTGAGGCTGTTGCGTGTCCCGGATGCGATGCAGCGCGCTGCGCCGCGCCCGGGACACGCGTCAGGACCAACCTGCGGCTGCACGAAATTACCGCCGGCTGAGTTCCATTGTTTCCGGATTGTTATTTACAATGAACGCCGCAACTCCAACGTGTCGAGCCGTCAGCGCGTGATGCCGCGTGCGCAGACATTAGCGTGTAGCCCGGATGAGCGAAGCGAAATCCGGGGCAGACGATTCCCGCGTTTTGCTTCGCTCATGCGGGTTACGAGTTCGGCCCATTTTGGCGAAACGAACCCTATGGGGGCCGACTTTCCGATGGAACCTACGCAATGATACGTAGGTCCTCTGCCATAATTTCAATTTTTTCAGCGGTTGATTTTTGCACTCAGATCCTGATCAGGCTTGGTGGCGTCAATGCTGGATTTGGGAATAGGTCTAGGGCTTGTGCTACTCGGCTTCGGCTGCGGATACGGC
>JAFAHL010000587.1 GCA_019237215.1 Hyphomicrobiales bacterium
GGCTTCGGCCAAGGCCAGCAAGGGCAGGGCGAGATGGATCAGCTCGGCCGCGCCGGCGAGGCCATGGGCGACGCGGAAGGTCAGCTTGGAGAAGGCAACGCGGACAGCGCGGTCGATTCCCAAGGCCGCGCGCTCGAAGCTTTGCGCCGCGGCGCGCAGAACCTCGCCCAGTCGATGCAGCAGCAGGGCATGTTGGGTCCCGGCCCTAACGGCCAGCCCGGCAGGCTCGGGCCGCCGCGCGCCCAACAGGAGACCGATCCGCTCGGGCGGCCCTTGCGCGGGCGTGAGTACGGCGACGACACCACGGTCAAGGTGCCCGGCGAGATCGACGTGCAGCGCGCGCGGCGCATTCTGGAAGAATTGCGCCGCCGCTTCGGCGAGAACTTCCGCCCGCAGCTCGAGCTCGACTACATCGAGCGGCTGTTGCGGGATTTCTAAGTTCTGGCGAGCGCGTGGGTGGCGCGGATTGCGCCTCGTTCTGATAGCCGCTGCATCGGAAACAGACGACGGCAGGACGCAGACGACCACCTCGCCGCCCAACGCCCCCGCGGGTTGCGCGCTTGATGTGGTGAACGCCCTGCCTGAGCGCGCGCGATCAAGCTGCGGATCACGCCCTCGTCCGCTGCGGCCAGAATGCGCGCCACGGTCATTTTCCTCCGGCGATGCGGCCCGGCCTCCTTTGCGTTGCGCTGACGAGGCCCGCACTTGGCGCTAGCGGGCGTGCGTTAACGAATTCGCTGGAACGGGAAAAACCGACTACCTGCGCATGGCGGGCTTGCTCGCCCGGGCACGTGCAGCAAAGGCAGCGGTCGGACCGCGCGCTCGCTGCTATAAGGCCGGGTCGAGGCAGGCCGCCACACGGCGGTCCCGCCGGACGGTGCGCGCTTTTTGGGGAGAGGCAAGTGGTCCGGTTCGAGCACGTAGGATTGCGCTATGGCCTCGGGCCCGAGGTCCTGCGGGATCTTACGTTCCGCATCGATTCGCATTCGTTTCAGTTCCTCACCGGCCCTTCGGGCGCTGGCAAGACCTCGCTTTTGCGTCTGTTGTTCCTCTCGCTGCGGCCCACGCGGGGGCTGGTCACGTTGTTCGGCCACGACACCGCCACGCTCAGCAACGACGACCTCGCTACGCTGCGGCGGCGCATCGGCATCGTGTTTCAGGATTTCCGGCTGCTCGACCACATGACGACCTTCGAGAACGTGGCTTTGCCGCTGCGGGTGATCGGCCAAAGCGAGGACAGCTATCGCGAGGAGGTGGTCGAACTGCTGAACTGGGTCGGGCTCGGCGATCGCATTTCTGCGCTACCGCCGGTGCTCTCGGGCGGAGAGAAGCAGCGCGCGGCGATCGCGCGGGCGGTGATCGCGCGGCCCCAGCTGCTGCTCGCCGACGAGCCCACGGGCAATGTCGATCCCAATTTGGCGAAGCGGCTGTTGCGGCTATTCGTCGAGCTCAACAAATCCGGGACTTCGGTCGTCATCGCCACCCACGACATTGCGCTGATGGACCAGTTCGACGCGCGTCGTCTCGTGCTGCACCAGGGTCGCTTGCATGTCTACGACTGACGCGACCACGAAAGCGGGCCAACAACGCGAAGGCGACGCGCCGGCCGCTCCTTCGGCCCGGCCGCTGCTGCGCTTCGAGACGCCGATCGTGCCGCGGGCAACGATTTCCGGGCGCGCCCTGGTCGCGGTCGTCGCCATCATGACTTTTCTCGCCTCGCTGACGACGGGCGCAGTCCTGCTGGTGCGGGCCGCCGCGAACGAATGGCAAGCCGACGTGGCGCGCGAGGTCACGATCCAGATCCGCCCGGTCGCCGGGCAAGACATCGAGATCGAGGTTCTCAAGGCCGTCGTCATCGCGCGCGCCTCAGCCGGCATCGCGGAGGTGCGACCCTATTCCAAGGAAGAAACGGCACACCTGCTCGAGCCGTGGCTGGGAAGCGGAGTTCAGCTCGATGATCTGCCGGTCCCGCGCCTCATCGTCGTGCGGATCGCGCCCGGCGCCGCGCCCGACCTCGCACAACTGCGCCAAACGCTCGGCGAGCAAATCCCGGGCGTGAGCCTCGACGACCATCGCGGCTTTGTCGACCGCATGCGCGCCATGTCCAGAGCGGTCGTTGCGCTGGGCATCGGTGTGCTCGTGCTCGTGTTCGCCGCCACCGTGCTCTCGGTCGCCTTCGCCACCCGCGCCGCCATTGCGACCAATCGCCCGGTGATCGAAGTGCTGCATCTCATCGGGGCCAAGGACAGCTTCATCGCGGCGCATTTTCAGCGACATTTTCTGCAATTGGGACTGAAGGGGGGACTGATCGGTGGCGGCAGCGCCATGGCGCTGTTCGCGCTCGCCGGCCTCGCGAGCCGCTCCTTCGTCGGCACGGCCGGGGGCGATCAGTTTGCAGCTTTGTTCGGCGTGTCGTCGATCGGGGTGCTGGGCTACTTGGCGGTTGTGGCGCAAGTCGGCCTAATCGCCCTCGTCACTGCCGCGACCTCGCGCCATACGGTCAAGCGCACAATCGAAACCATTCATTAGCTAACCTGCGGGCAGCATCGCCACCGGCCGCCGAATCTTGCGCTATGATTGCGCAGAATGGAGAAGAGATGCCGACGGTTGGATGCCATACCGATGATGACGGAGTCGCCGGGATGACAGGTTCGACCGAACGGTCCGCGCCGCGTGCTTTGCTGCGGCGCCTGGGCTGGTCGACGCTCGTGCTGTGTGCGTCCGTCGTGCTGCTGCTGGGGCTCGGATTTCTTTGGTTCGTCCGGCAGGTGCCGGCCCAGGAAGTCACGCTCACCCGCGATGCCGATGGCATCGTTGCGTTGACGGGGGGCGCTTCGCGCATCGCCGACGCGATCGAGTTGTTGGCATCGGGGCGTGGCAAGCGGCTTCTCATTAGCGGCGCGTATCGTGCGACCAATTCCACCGCAATCTCCCGCCTCAATCCGGAATTCGAGCGCTGGGTGCGCTGCTGCGTCGATTTCGATCGCTCTCTCAATACGCTGGGCAACGCGATCGAGACCAAGCGCTGGGCCGAACACCGCGGTTTCCGCTCGCTCATCGTGGTGACGTCGAACTATCACATGCCGCGCGCGCTCGCCGAGATCGCGCACCAACTGCCCGACGTTGTGCTCGTGCCCTTTCCGGTGGTGACGGACCGCCAGCGTGTGGAGCCGTGGTGGACAGACGGGGTGGCCGCGCGGCGAATGGTGACGGAATACGTGAAATATGTTTTCGTCAAGCTTCGCATGGGGCTAAAACCCAGCGCTGGCAGTCAAGGGGCGAGCTAGCCCGTCAAACCACGTCGCGCCCTGGCTGCGCGCGCAGCCGGTGAGTAAGATCAGCCCACCTCCAAGCCCCTCTCGTCACTGTTCGGTCGGGCAATGAGGAGGCTAGGTTGCTGCCGTTGCGGGTTTGCTCGTGCTCGTCATTCGGTCTCTCGTCTTCAATCTGCTGTTTTACCTCAACCTTCTTGCGCAGGTCATCGCGGCGTTGCCGACGCTGCTGATGCCGCGCTGGGGCATCATCGCCGTCGCTACGTTCTGGGCCCGCACCAACCTGTGGCTGCTGCGCGTGATCTGCGGCATCAAGGCCGAGTTCCGCGGCCTGGAAAAAATCCCGCCGGGGCCGCTGCTCGTCTCTTCCAAGCACCAGTCGCTGTGGGAGACGTTTGCGCTGCTGCTGATCTTGCCGGATGCGGCCTACATCATGAAGCGCGAGCTGCTGTGGATCCCATTCTTCGGATGGTATGCCTGGAAAGCCGGCATGATCCCGGTCGATCGCAGCAAGGGCTCGCAAGCGCTCGTCGACATGAACGCGAGCGCGCGCCGAGAGCTGGCGCGCAATCGCCGGATCATCATCTTTCCGGAAGGTACCCGCCGGCCCCCCGGCGCCGAGCCGAGATACAAGTACGGCGTGGTGAGTCTCTATTCGGCGATGGACGTTCCGTGTCTGCCGATCGCCCTCAATTCCGGCCTGTTCTGGCCGCGACGCTCGATGCGCCGCTATCCCGGGACGATCCGGGTCGAGGTGCTGGATCCGATCCCGCCGGGTCTCGGCAAGGAAGCCTTCTTCCAGCAGCTGCAGCGCGATGTCGAAGCTGCGACCGCGCGCCTCGTCGCCGAGGGTGAGCGCGAGCTCACCCAGAACGCAACGAGAGACGCCTCGCTCGCGCCGTCACCTTGAGGCGGCTCGAGCCCATCAAAGGGACATCTCGAGCGCTGCTCGAGAATGCGTTGCAACGCTGACCGTCTCAAGATGACGAGTTCGCCGCCACGCCCGCTTCGTGTATCCCGGCGAGCCGCTGGGCGATGAGATGCAGTGCGGTCTCGCGATAGCCGAGCTGCTCGAGCGCCCCGACCGTTGCGATGACGTAGTCGCGGTTGGCGCCGGATTGGCCGTGACCTTGGCGCACGTGATGCAATTGCTGCTCGAGCGAGAGCCGCCCGGCATATTGCGTATGTCCACGGTCGACCATGTAGCACAGCGCCGGCACCCGCCGCTCGGGCTCGCGTTTGAGCCAGATCGGGCGCACGCATTCGCGATAAACCGAGGTCACTTGCTCGCGTGCGCGCAGATAGGCGACGGTGTCGCCGCGGTTGGCCGCGGTCACGCGATAGGCGATGCCGCGACAGGTTCCACCGCGGTCGAGGCCGAGCACGAGACCCGGCCGCTCCGGCGTGCCGCGGTGGACGAAGGAATAAACGCAGAGCGCCCGATGCGCGCCAACGAGCCTCGCCTCGACGCGCTCGGCAAACGCAAAGTCGGGCCGCCACATCAGCGAGCCATATGCGAACACCCAGAGGTCTTCGGTCGCGTGGGCGGGATCCGGATCCATGGGGCGTGATATCAAAGAACGCGGCGCTCTGCGCAAGTCGGGAACCGCAGGAGTGAGTTGACTTTGAAACGCCGCAATCGCTGCTTTGGAGAGGGCGCGCCGGGGAAGGCGCCACGAGGCTCGGCAGGACGAGGCGTGGCAGGCACAGGAGCGCCATGATGTCTCCCTCCGTGGTCCCCGCGGCTGCTCCCCGCCGCCGTTGGCCGCTGTTTCTTCCCTTCGCGCTGATGGTGCTGCTGGCAGCGGCCTGGACCGCAGTGTGGTTCTATGCCGCCGCGCACGCGGAGGCGGAGATCGCCGTATGGCGCGAGCGCGAACGGCAGGCCGGCCGGGCGCAAGACTGCGCCTCCCAGTCGATCGGCGGCTATCCGTTTCGCATCGAAGTGCGTTGCGGCGGCGCCAGTTTCGAGCTCAAGGGCACGCCCACGCTGCAGCTCAAGCTTCCGCTCGCTGTGGTCGCCGTCCAGGTCTATGACCCAAAGCTCCTGATCGGGGAGTTTACCGGACCGCTCGAAATCTCCGAGCCGGGAGGCCCCCCCGCCGGCATCGTCAATTGGACTTCGGCCCAGGCCAGCGTGCGTGGCGCGCCAGCGGGCGTGGAGCGCGCTTCGCTTGCGCTCGTGGAGCCGACCGTCCGCGATCCCAGCATCGTCGCCAACGACGCCGTGTTCAGGGCGCGGCGATTGGAGCTGCACGGCCGCCCGGCCGCAGGCTCCACTGCCGACAATCCGCTCGTCGAAACCGCGCTGCGGCTCGAAGCGGCCGTCGCGGACAAGCTCCATCCACTGGCCGCCAAGCCGATCGATGCCGACATCGCCGCCATACTGCGCGGTGTGAACGACATCTCGCCCAAGCCCTGGCCGGCGCGGTTCAGAGAGTGGCAGGCGCGCGACGGCCAGATCGAGATCACCAAGGCGCGCCTGGCGCAGGAGGACGTGATCGCGGTGGGGACCGGCGTCCTCAAGCTCACCTCGCGCGGCGGTCTCGACGGCGATCTCAAGGTGACCGTCGTCGGCATCGAAAAAATCCTCAAGATGTTCGGCATCGAACGCATCATGTCGGAAGGGCAGATCGGGGCAACGTTCAACGCGCTCGATCGATTGATGCCCGGGCTCGGCGGGATCGCGCGCCAAAGCGCGGCTCCCGGCTTGGTCGCGGCGCTCGGCCAGCGCACAGAGCTCGAGGGCAAGCCGGCGGTGGCGTTTCCGGTGCGCTTTGTGGACGGCGCGGTTTTCCTCGGGCCGTTTCAGGTGGGCATGGTGTCGCCGCTGTTCTGAGCGCCGAACGGCACAGGCCTCGAAGGCGTTCGTTTACAAAGGCCGGCGAGCGCGGTTCTCCCGAAGCGCTAGCCCCGATCAATCTTCGGCCGCATACGGCCGCGGCAACGGCTGGTGCGGCAGCTCGGGATGCGGGCGGCCGAAGTCGGGCACGGGCGAATCCTGGCCGATGTCCACAATGGCGCGGCGGATCGCGCGCGTGCGGCTGAACTGGTTGAACAAGGTCTCACCGTCGCCGCGACGGATCGCGCGCGTCAACGTGGCCAAGTCTTCGTTGAAGCGGCCGAGCATTTCCAGCACTGCGTCCTTGTTGGCGAGAAAGACGTCGCGCCACATCGTCGGATCGGAGGCTGCGATGCGGGTGAAATCGCGGAAGCCGCCGGCTGAGAATTGCAGCACCTCGGAGCGAGTCACTTGGCTCAATTCGTCCGCGGTGCCCACGATCGTGTAGGCGATAAGGTGCGGCAGGTGGCTGGTGATGCCGAGCACGAGGTCGTGGTGCTCGGCCGACATGATCTCGACGTTCGCCCCGAGCAGTCGCCAGAATGCCGCAAGCCGTTCGACCGCGGTCGGCTCGACGCTCGACGGCGGGGTGAGAATGCACCAGCGGTTGACGAAGAGCTCGGCGAAACCGGCATCCGGCCCGGAATTTTCGGTGCCGGCGACGGGGTGCGCCGGCACGAAATGCACCCCTGCGGGGAGGTGGGGCGACATGGCGCGCAGGACCGTGCCTTTGACCGAACCGACGTCCGAGACGATCGCTCCCGGCGCAAGGTGCGGCCCGATCTCTGCGGCCACCTCGCCGCACGCGCCGACCGGGATGGCGACGATGACGAGATCAGCCCCTTCGGCTGCTGCGGCGTTGGTTTCAACCACTTGATCGGCGAGGCCGAGTTCGGCCACGCGCCGGCGCGTGGCCGCGGAGCGGGCGGTGGCGACGATGGAACGCGCAGTGCCCTGCGCGCGCGTGGCGCGCGCGATCGAAGAGCCGATGAGACCCATTCCGATCAGCGCAAGACGATTGAAAATGGGCTGCCCCCTCATTTGCGGCCCATGAACTCTGCCAGCGCCGCGACCACGAGCCGGTTCGCCTCCTCGGTGCCGACGCTCATGCGCAACGCATTCGGCAGCTTGTACGCTTTGACCCGACGCAAGATCAGTCCGCGTTGGGTGAGGAAGGCGTCGGCGTCCTCCGCGGTGCGGCCTCGCTCGTGGGGGAAATGGATCAGCACGAAATTGGCGATGCTGGGCGTGACCTCCAGCCCGAGCTTGCGGATTTCCACCTCCAGCCACGCCCGCCATTTCTCATTGTGCGCGCGCGATGTTTCCAGATGCGCGCTGTCCTGCAGCGCGGCTATGCCCGCTGCCATCGCCGGCGCGTTGACGTTGAACGGTCCGCGGACGCGATTGATGGCATCGACGACGTGCGCCGGCCCGTAGAGCCAGCCGAGGCGGAGCGCCGCCAGCCCATGGATTTTCGAAAACGTGCGGCACATGACCACGTTCTCGGAGGTGGCAACGAGCTCGATGCCGGCCTCGTAGTCGTTGCGGCGTACGTATTCGGCATAAGCGGCATCGAGCACGAGCAGCACATGCCGCGGCAGGCCGCGATGCAGCCGCTTGACTTCGTCGAATGGCAGGTAAGTGCCGGTCGGGTTGTTGGGGTTGGCGAGAAAAACGACCTTCGTGCGATCACTGATCGCGGCGAGCATGGCGTCGACGTCGGCCGTGTAGTTCTTTTCCGCCGCCGCGATCGGCGTCGCGCCGGAGCCGCGGATGGCGATTGGATAGATGAGAAACGAGTGGGTGGTGTGAATCGCCTCGTCGCCGTCGCGCAGATAGGCGTCGGCGATCAGATTCAAAAGGTCGTCGGAGCCCGCGCCGCAGACGATACGGCTGGGATCGAGGCCGAACGCGCGCCCGATCGCCTCGCGCAGCGCGGTCGAGTCGCCGTCGGGGTAGTCCTCCAGGTGTTCACCGACCGCGTGATAGGCGGCGATGGCCCTCGGGCTCGGCCCGAGCGGCGTTTCGTTCGACGACAGCTTGAACACGCGGGCGACGCCGGGTGCCTTGCTCTTGCCCGGCACGTAGGGATCGATGGCGAGCACGCCGGGACGCGGTTGCGGACGTTGCAGGACGGACATTTCACACTCCGGGACTTACCGGCCGGTAGGCAGCGGTCGCGCGCCTTCGGCGGAGACCCTATAGCGGGTTGCGTGGCTTCCGACGAGGGCCGTGGCGCGCACGGAGGCGCCGGCCTTGACCAACGTGTCGGTCACTCGATCGATGCTGCCACCTTGCGGCACCGATATGAGCAGCGCCGCACCATCGAAGGCGCGATCGGGCACCGCGATCACCTCGGCGAGCGGGCCGATCGCCTGCGTCGCCGCTTTGCTCCAGCCGGCGACCCGCACACTCCACACCGTCACCTCCTTGACCATGGCGTCCGCCGCGGCACGCGAAACGACGAAGACCGGCACGCCGGCCGGGTGGTCCGCGCGCTCAACGAACGGCAGCCGAGCGATGATCTTCGGCGCCGTATCGAACTCGAGCGCGCTCCACCACGCGCCGGCGCCGGTCACGCTAAAGGCCGGCACCAGGCCGAGGTCGCCCTTGGAGTCGGAGACCGCCGCCACCACGCTCGCAGCCCCCATATGCGGCACGAACGGCACCGTGAAGCCGAAATGGAAGCGGGCGGAATCGCGCATCGCCGCGTCCCCTGCCGACAGGTCGGCGTGGACCGAGAACGGCGACTGCACATAGGTGAAGGTTGAAATAATGACCCGCCAGATGCTCTCGGCGGTGTCGAGCGGCAGGATTCCTTTGTGGCGGTCGACCAGCCGTCGCATCATCTGCGCTTCGCGGGCCGGGCGGAATGCGGAGCCGGTTTCCTGCGTCTGCTTGGCGGCAATGAGGCGATCGATGATCTCGCCGCGCTCCATCAGGAGGCCGTGCATCGCCTCGTCGATGCGGTCGATTTCGCGCCGCAGATCGGCGAGCGAGGGTGTTTGGGACCGTGACGGTTTCACCATGGCATGTCTTTGCCGCCTGCTTGCACCCGCGATTGGCGCGGCATTGATAGGTGGGGCAACAGGTTAAAGCAAAGAAAACATTGACAGCAGCGCCGCGCGGCCTATCTAACCCGCTCGCGCCAGCCTAAGGTCGGGCTGGTCGCATGGATCGGCGGCCATTCTGCTTCGCCGGCCGGATTGTAACGATGGTCGAGGCCGATTTCAGCGTCGCACTTCATCCCGCCGACCGCGCGCGCGAGGCCGACAATCCCCACTCGCTCGTCGTCCGCTTCGGCATGGATAAGCCGCTGGCGCTCGATGCCGGCATCGAGCTCGCTCCATTCCAGATCGGTTACCAGACCTATGGCACGCTCAATGCCGAGCGCAGCAACGCGGTGCTGATCTGCCACGCGCTGACCGGCGACCAGCACGTCGCGAACCTCCATCCGGTGACGCAGAAGCCGGGCTGGTGGGAAACGATGGTCGGTCCCGGCCGGCCGATCGACACGGAGCGCTATTTCGTCATTTGTCCGAACGTGCTCGGCGCCTGCATGGGCACCACGGGGCCAGCTTCGACTAATCCCAAGACCGGCATGCCTTGGGGGCTCGACTTCCCCGTCATCACCGTTCGCGACATGGTGCGCGCGCAGGCCATGCTGCTGGACCACCTAGGGATCGCCTCGCTGTTCTCAATGGCCGGCGGCTCGATGGGCGGCATGCAGGTGCTGCAATGGTGCGCGAGCTATCCGCGGCGAGTGTTCTCGGCGCTTCCCATCGCCACCTCGACCCGCCATTCGGCGCAGAACATCGCCTTCCACGAGGTCGGCCGGCAGGCGGTGATGGCGGACCCGGAATGGCGGCACGGGCGCTATTTCGCCGAAGGCACCAATCCGCAGCGCGGGCTCGCCGTCGCGCGCATGGGCAACCACATCACGTATCTCTCCGACGCGGCCTTGCACCGCAAATTCGGCCGCCGGTTCCAGGACCGCGACAATCCCACGTTTTCCTTCGACGCCGACTTCCAGGTGGAGAGCTATCTGCGCCACCAGGGCAGCAGCTTCGTCGAGCGCTTCGATGCCAACTCCTATCTCTATCTCACCCGCGCGATGGATTATTTCGATCTCGCGGCAGATTACGACGGCGTGCTCGCCCACGCGTTCAAGGATACGCCGACGCGGTTTTGCGTGATCTCCTTTACGTCGGACTGGCTGTTTCCCACCTCGGACTCGCGCGCCATCGTGCACGCGCTCAACGCCGGCGGCGCGCGCGTTTCGTTTGCCGAGATCGTGACGGACAAGGGTCACGACGCCTTCCTGCTTGAGGAGCCGGAGCTATTCGCGATCGTGCGCGGGTTTCTGGAAGGCGCCGCCAAGGCGCGCGGCCTGCCATCGGCGCGGGGATGACCATGCTGACGCGCCTCAAGCAGGATCTCACCATGGCCGAGGCGGCGCGCATGCCCGGCGGTGCACGCGTCGACCTGCTGGCGGTCGCCGACATGGTCGCGCCCGGCGCCAAGGTGCTCGACGTGGGCTGCGGCGACGGCGAACTGCTGCGGCTGCTCGCCGAGACGCGCGGCGTCGACGGGCGCGGCATCGAGCTGTCGCGCGAGGGCGTCAACGAATGCGTGGCCAAGGGCCTCGCCGTGATCCAGGGCGATGCCGACACCGACCTCGCCGATTATCCCGACGAC
>JAFAHL010000674.1 GCA_019237215.1 Hyphomicrobiales bacterium
CGGACTAAAGCATTCCGGAGCCTTGCCGCCACAGCACTGAAAGCCGGCCGGCGGCACCAAGTCTCCGCCAAAAGCTTGATAACCGCTCAGACCTCGAAGGCGGGAACGGCTTAGATGAGCGTTAGTAACGACTTAAAGCACTTTTTATCACTGAATTCACTGCCGCATTCCAAACAGCGATCTTCGCGTCGCGCACCGCAGGCTCCAGATGTGGATCAATATGATCCCTCGCGCCATCGAGATCAGCCTCGATCTTGGGTTCGTCCATCACTCCCGAAGCGGCGCCGGCGAGCAGGCCGACGCCGAACGCGCTGAGCTCTAATATCTTCAACCGCTGAACAGGCCGGCTCAGCAGGTCCGCCTGCAGTCGCATGAGATGATCGTTCTGCGTAGCGCCGCCGTCGACGGAAAGCCGAGCCAAGCGTTTCCCTAGGTCGCGCTCCATCGCCATGAAGACGTCGCAGATCTGCAATGCGATCGCCTCGAGGGTCGCTCGTGCGACGTCGGAGCGCGACGTCGCCAGGGACATCCCCGTCAGCGCAGCACGGGCGCGATCCTTCCAGTAGGGCGCGCCGAGGCCTGCGAGCGCGGGGACGAAACAGACGTTGTCCCCACCGGCCGCTGTCGCCGCCAGTTCCGTTAGCGCGGCGACGTCGGGCAGACCCATGAGCTGCGCCATCCAGGCGGCGGCCTGAGCCGACACCGAAACGTTCCCCTCCAACGCATAGGCAATCTTCCCCGATCGGCGCCACGCGACAGTCGTGGAGAGGCCGGATCGGGATCGAACGGGAGTCTCCGTCAGCGTCATCAACGACGAGCCCGTCCCGTAAGTCGCCTTGACGGCCCCGGGCACGCGAATTCCGTGCCCAAACAAGGCCGCGTGCGAGTCTCCCATCATCGCGCGGACCTGGACGCCGGGCGGCAGACGTCCAATCGCGCGCGTCGCTCCAAAAGACGCGTCCGAATCTACGACCGCCGGCAAGATCGAAACCGGCAGGCCGAAGAGCTCGCAGAGCTCCACGCTCCATTGCTGCTCGTGGATGTCGAAGAGCTGTGTGCGCGAAGCATTGCTGGCGTCGGTCGCGTGGACGCGACCGCCGGTCAGGTTGAACAAGAGCCAGGAATCGACCGTTCCGGCGCAAAGGTCGCCCTTTTCGGCGAGCGCGCGGGCGTCCGGATAGGCGTCGAGCAGCCAGCCGATCTTCGCCGCCGGGAACAGCGGATCGAGGCCGAGGCCGGTCTGCGAAGCAACGGCCTCCTCGATTTCCGGCGTGCGAATCCGATCAAGGCGGTCGGAAGAGCGGCGGCATTGCCAGGTGACGCAAGGGCCGATCGGCTCGCCGGTCGAACGGCGCCAAAGGAGAACAGATTCCCGCTGATTGGCGACGGCGACCGCCGCGATGGCCGTCTCCTCCGGCAGCGCAGAGAGACAGCCGTCGACAGCATTGGTGGTCGCGCGCCAGATTTCGGCGCCCGATTGCTCGACCCAGCCGGGTCTGGGATAGGAGATCGGAGTCGGCACGGAATGGCGGGCTGCGATGCGGCCCTCCTCATCGAGCGCCAGGGCTTTGGTGTTCGTCGTGCCCTGGTCGATCGCGAGGACAAAGCCGGTCATGGGGCGCGCCTTGCCGCGACCGCCTCCCACGCTGCAGCGGCGATTCCGGAAGCGGTCAGGCCGAATCTCTCGAAAAGGAACTCAGCCGATCCGGTCGGGAGGAAGCCTGGAAAGCCGAGTCTGCGCACAGGACAAGGACGATAGCCAGCCACGACCTCGGCGACCGCGCCGCCGAGCCCGCCGCGGATCGAATGCTCTTCGACCGTGACGATCGCCCCGAGATCAGCGGCGGCGCGGATGGCGGCTTCGTCGAGCGGAGCGAGCGACGCCATGTTGACGACCCGGGCCTCCACGCCGGCGCCTACGAGCGCCTCCGCCGCTTCGAGCGCGCGAGCGACCATGACGCCACAGGCGATGATCGCGACGTCTTTGCCCTCCCTCAGCGTCTCGGCGCGACCGATCGCGAACCGGGCGCTCTCCGCGCGCGACAATTTCGGAACGGCGAAGCGGCTGATGCGTAGGAACACCGGACCCTCGTGCGCCGCGGCGGCCTGCACCGCCTCGGCGGTTTCCCACGGGTCGGACGGGGCGACGATCGCGAGATTGGGCAGAAGCCTGAGCCAGGCCATGTCCTCGATCGAATGATGGGTGGGGCCAAGTTCGCCGTAAGCGACGCCGGGCGACTGTCCGACCAGCTTCACGTTTGCGTTGGTATAGGCGACGTCCGCCTTGATCTGCTCGAGCGCCCGGGCAGTCAGGAAACACGAGGCTGCGCTGACGAAGGGAATCTTGCCGCCGTTGGCGAGGCCGGATCCAACGCCGACCATGTTCTGCTCGGCGATGCCGACGTTGATGGTGCGATCCGGCCACCGCTTGCGGAAGCCCCCGAGCTTGGACGAGCCGACGCTATCGTTGACGACGATCACGATGCGGTGATCGCGTTCGGCGGCCCGATCGAGCGAGACTGCGAAGGCGTCGCGGCAATCGAAGAGTTGCGAGGACAGGGGTTCAGCGGCGCTCATCAGGGGCTCAGTTCCGCCATCGCCTGGTCGAGTTGCGCTTTGGTGGGGATGCCATGATGCCAGGCGACCTGGTCCTCCATGTAGGACACGCCTTTCCCTTTGATCGTGCGGGCGACCACGCAGAGCGGCCTGCGTCGGTCCTCGCGCGGCGTAAGCGCCGCGAGCAGGGATTCCGGGTCGTGACCGTCGGCCTCGACCGCGTCCCAGCCGAAGGCGCGAAACTTGTCGGCGAGTGGATCGACTTCATTGGTTTCGGAGACCCAGGCGCCTTGCTGCAGCCTGTTGCGGTCGATGATGAGCGTCAGGTTGGCGAGCCCGCGATGGCCCGCCAGCATCGCCGCTTCCCAATTGCTTCCCTCCTGCAATTCACCGTCGCCGACGATGACGAAAACGCGGTAGTCGGCCTTGTCGATCTGTCCGGCGACGGCGACGCCGACGGCGATCGGCAGCCCGTGGCCGAGCGGGCCGGTGTTGGCCTCGACTCCGGGAACGTAGTTGCGATTGGGATGGCCATTGAGCGCAGAGAGCGGCTTCATGTAGGTCTTCAGCGCCTCTGCGGGCATGAACCCGGCCTCGGCGAGCGCCGCATAGAGGGCGCCGCTCGCGTGGCCTTTGCTGAGGATCAGCCGATCGCGCCCCGGCGCCTGCGGCTTCTGCGGATCGATCTTCAGCACGCCGAAGTACAGCGCCGCCAGGATGTCGGCGACCGAGAGGTCGCCGCCCGGGTGGCCGAGGCGCGCCTCGTAGACCATGGTCAAGGCGTGGCGGCGAATGGCGCGCGCCTTCGACCGGATGAGCGCGACCAGTGTTTCCCGCGCCGTCTCCCTTTGATCGACAGTCTGCAAAGTCATGGGATCAACTCCGAAAAACCGGAGATGCGAACGCATCGCAGGAAGGCTCGACCTGATGGCGATGGATCGGCCACCCGAGATAGCGCGTGACCGCCTCCTGCACGGTCTCGGCATGATGGCCCCGCACCATCGCGACGTGGTGTTCGAAGCCGTTGCGCGCGATGAAGCCGAGCAACGGCCGCAGCCGCGCGACCTTGGTGACCGCGATGCCGCCGTCCATCGGGAACGGATCGTCGGTGAACTCGCCCTCGCCGACATAGGCCTTGATCGAGCCGAGGCGGTCATCGGTGGAAGCGCGGAAGAACGTCATCGGGCCGGCTCGCACTTTGCCCTTGATGGCGCCGAAGCACTTCTCCTTGCCGACCACGCTGCCGATTACGCCCAATTCCGAGATTTCCGGTGTCTCGCCGATGAAGCTCCTGGGAAAGTTGCCGCAATGCGTGCAGACGCACTTGTCCGTCTCGCGCCCGTAATTGTTGTTCCAGTCCAGGATCGCGGAGGGCGCCTCGGCGGCGAGCGCGAGCGCGTACATCGAGACCGCGCCCATGACGTCGACCTCGCAGGCGCTCGGCGTCAGTTTCTCGCCCATCATGCTCATGGTGAGACAGGTGGCGCAGCCGAAATTGTCCTGCAGGCTGCGCCAGCACTGGATGGCGCTGGCGTCGCAGTCGTTCTCCTCGATCCAACGATCGACGGCGATCGTCCACTTCGCCTGCTTCAGGACCTTGTCGGGTTTGATGGTGGCCGGGATGCGGCCATAGGCGGCGATCTCGGCGAGCTTCGCCTTGACCTC
>JAFAHL010000027.1 GCA_019237215.1 Hyphomicrobiales bacterium
TGGCGACCGCGTCGGTGCCGATGATCGAGCCGGCGCCGGGCCGGTCCTCCACCACGAAGGGCTGCTTGAGCGCGTCCGAGAGATGCTGGGCGAGAACGCGGGAGTAGACGTCGGCGGGCCCGCCGGCGCCGAACGGCACGATGATCCTGACCGGACGCATTGGATAGTCCTGCGCCTGCAAGGCTGCGGGCCAAGCGAGCATCGGCGCAAGCGTGAGAACGCACGCAACCAGCGCAACGCGGCGCGGCAATACGATCATGCGATTTCCTCCGATCGTTTCGATGTGGCGATTAAAGCGACGATAGACAAGCGGTCCGAGCCCTTCGGCGCCCCGCTGCAAGGCTCTTTGCACCGGCCGCCGTCGCCGATAAGCTCATCTTCCAGCGAGTCATCAAGAGGCGCAGCTTTCGCCCACCGCTATCCGGTGAAGGCGCAAGCGATGGAAAGCACCATCGAGGGGGCACGGCGATGACCGAAGCAACATCGCATCACTACATTCCCGCGCTCGGCAACATTTACCGCGCGGTCGACGAATATGCCGAACCGCTCCTGCGCATCGCGCTCGGGGCGGTCCTCATTCCGCACGGCATGCAGAAGCTGTTCGGTGCATTCGGCGGCATGGGGTTTGCCGGCAACGCCGCGCTGTTCGATCGGCTCGGCTTCACGCCGGGCGTATTCTGGGGCACGCTGGTCGGCTCTACCGAATTGATCGGCGGCACCCTGCTGGTGCTGGGACTGTTTACGCGCTTCGCGGCGGCTGCCGTCGTCATCTTCATGATCATGGGAGTGAAATTCACCTCGGCGAAGGGGTTTTTCTGGACGCAAGGCGGCTCGGAATACGCGCTGCTGATCGGCTTCTGCGCGCTGTTCTTCCTGATCCGCGGCGGCGGCGCTTGGTCGCTCGACCGCGCGATCGGACGCGAGCTCTGATCGAGCGCGCCGAAGCGAGCGCCATTCGTGTCGCGCGCGGCGGTTTCACCGTCGCAAGCGATCGGTATCGGTCATATCGGCAAGGCTAGGAGGGAACCATGTCCAACCACGCAAGCGAGTCATCACTTCCCGTTCTGTCCCACGCGGATGGCTTTGCGACCAGCGCCCGCGACGCTTTGTTGCTGGTCGGCCGCGTGCTGCTGGGCTGGCTCTTCCTCACGAGCGGGTGGGGCAAGTTCATGAACATGGGCGGCTATGTCGCCTATCTCACAAATCTGAAAGTGCCCAACCCCGGATTCTTCTCCTGGATCGGCGCTCCGGTCGAATTCTTGATCGGCCTCACGCTGATCTTAGGCTTTGCCACCCGCTACGCCGCGCTGGTGTGTCTCCTCTTCCTCATCGTCGCCACCGCCCTCGCCCACCGCTATTGGGAATATCCGGCCGCGCAGGTGACGGCCCAGTACAACAACTTCCTCAAAAATCTTGCGATCTTCGGCGGCGCCTTGGTGTTGTTCGTGACCGGCGCGGGCCGCTTCAGCGTCGATCGAGCGCTGTCGAAGAAGGACTGAACGGCGGCGGGCTAGTGTGGCGGTTCAGAAGTCCGCATCATTTTTGCGAGCCGAGTCCGAAATGCGGACTTCTGACCAAAGCCACACTAGATCAATAAATTGCTAGTGTCCTTCGATTCCGAAGTTCGCAAACGAGGCTGCGGCACAATGATGCGAACTTCGGAATCGGGACACTAGGGCTCAGGTCCACAATTCTCTGCTGGCAAGCCGCGCGCCTTCCGCCAGCGCTTCGAGCTTTGCCCACATGATCGAGGGGTGGACCCGCCGGTAGAACGGTCCTTGCGCGAAGCCGCAATCCGTTCCCGCCAGCACGTTCTCGCGTCCGAGGAGGCGCGCGTAGCGGACGATGCGCTCGGCCACGAGCTCGGGATGTTCCACCACGTTGGTGGCGTGGCTGATGACGCCCGGGATGAGCACCTTGCCCGCCGGCAGCTTCACGTCCTTCCACACCTTCCATTCGTGCTCGTGACGAGGATTGGCGCCCTCGATCACGTAGGCGCCGACGTTCACCTTGAGGATGAGGTCGACGATGTCCTCGAGCGGCACGTCGGTGGTATGCGGCCCCGGCCAGCTTCCCCAGCAGACGTGATAACGCATGCGATCGGGCGGCAGCCCCTCGATCGCGTGGTTGAGCACCTCCATGTGCGCGGCGACCCATTCGCGGTAGTCGGCGAAGCTTGCCGGCGGCACCATGCGATCGTAGCTCACGGCGGCACGCGCGTCGTCGAGCTGCAGCACGAAGCCGGCATCGACGATCATCTTATATTCCGTGCGCATCGCCGCGCCGATGGCGAGGAGGCACGCCTTGTCGTTGGCGTAATATTCGTTCTTGCGGTCCGGGATGACGCTCGCGGGCGCGGCGACCGGCAGGAACGCCTCCTCGACCTTCACGCCTGCGAGCGCAGCCTTGAAATTCCCGATGTCGCGCTCGAGCTCCGCCTGCCCGGTATAGGCGATGGGTCCGACGCAGACCGCGTCCATCCTGGTCGCCACTTCTTCGCGCGCGTCGAGCTCGGCATAGAACTCGGCAAACCGTTCTCGGTCGGCGCCACGCTGAAAGGGATTGGCGCCGGGCTTGATCGGACGGCGTTCGAAGCCGCTCAAGCGTTCGAGCGCGTATTGCGACCAGCTGATCGATTTCCCGAATTCGCCGTCGCTGACCACGTCGATGCCGGCCTCGGCTTGCCGGCGCACGATAGCGCCGACCGACTGCGTCAGGCACGTCGCATAGGCTTTCGCGTCGAACGCTCCGCCGGCCTGCTTCGCGCGCAGGAACGCCTGCAGCGGCTCGGGCCGGATCAGGCTGCCCACATGGGTGGTGAGAATTCGATCGCTGCTGCGCTTCATCGTGCCGGCTCGACCTTCGACATTGGCGTCGCGCTTCTAGCAGAGGTCGATGGCCGCGGCCAATCGGCGCGAAAGAATCGGTTGTGAACGCGCCCTTCGCTCGGCAAATTGAAGCTGCCCAAGGACCATCCATGATCCGCCCGCTCGCGAGCCTCGAAGCCGCCGAACCGCTGCCGCTGCGGCCCGCCATCCGCATCCGCGATCTGCGCAAGGCGTTCGGGCAGCTCATTGCGATCGATGGCGTCTCGCTCGACATCGCTCCCGGCGAGTTCTTTATGATTGTCGGCCCGAGCGGATGCGGCAAGACCACGCTGTTGCGCATCCTTGCGGGCCTGGAGTCCGTCACCTCCGGCGCCATCGAGATCGAGACGCCGAGTTCGCACCGCCCGGTGAATTCGATGATCTTCCAGGGCGACTCCATCTTCCCCTGGATGACGGTCTGGGACAACGCCGCCTACGGCCTCAAGATGCGGCGCGCGCCGTCCGCCACCGTCAAGGAGGTGGTCGGCCACTATCTCGCGCGCACCGGCCTCACCCGTTTCGCCAAGTATTATCCACACCAACTTTCCGGCGGCATGCGTCAGCGCGTGTCGATCGCGCGCGCGTTCGCCAACGATCCCGAAATTCTGCTGATGGACGAGCCGTTCTCGGCGCTCGACGCGCAAAACAAGCTGCTGTTGCAGGAAGAGTTGCTGCACATCTGGGAGGAGCACAAGAAGACCGTGGTGTTCATCACCCATTCGGTGGACGAGGCGGTGTTTCTGGGGGATCGCATCATGGTCATGACGGCGCAGCCGGGGAAGGTGAAGACGTTCGTGCCAGTGCCGCTCGCGCGGCCGCGCAACATCATGGAGCTGCAGAAGATGCCGCAATACGGCGAGCTGATCGCGCACATCTGGTCGAGCCTGCGCGAGGAGGTGCACCGTGCGCGCCAGCAGGAGGAGGAGATCAAATCATGAGCGTGCAAACGATTTCGACCGGGTCGCAGGCCGCCCCCAAAATGTCCGCGCGCACGCGCGATCGGCTGTTGAGCATCATATCGCCGCTCGCCCTGCTCGTTTTGTGGGAGCTTTGTGCCCGCTTCGGCTTCATCGACACCAGGTTCTTTCCGGCACCCTCGAGCGTCGTGTCGACGATGATCGAAATGCTGCGCACGGGCGAGCTCGTCACTCACACCGCCGTGAGCATGCAACGGCTGCTCTATGGCACGATCCTCGGCGGCGTGCCGGCGCTCGTCCTTGGCATCGCCATGGGACTCAACCGGCCGATCCGCGCGCTGTTCGACCCGCTGATCGCGGCGACCTATCCGGTGCCCAAGAGCGCGATCCTGCCGCTGGCGCTGTTGATCTTCGGGCTGGGCGAGGCCTCGAAAATCTTCATGGTGGCGGTCGGGGTGTTCTTTCCAGTGGTCATCAACGCGACGACGGGCGTGCTCGAAATCAACAAGATCTATCTCGATGTCGGACGCAACTACAAAGCCAACCGCTGGAACACGTTCTGGACCATCGCGCTCCCCGGCGCGCTGTCGGTGATCATGACCGGCTTCAAGCTCGGGATCGGCATCGGGCTCGTGCTGATCGCGGTGGCTGAAATGGTGGGCGCAAAGAGCGGGCTCGGCTATCTGATCTGGAGCGCGTGGAGCACGTTCGCGGTCGAGCAGATGTATGTCGGCCTGTTCGTGATCGCGATCATCGGCTTTCTGATTACGCTCGTCCTCAACGAGCTCGAGCGCGTCATCATCCCGTGGAAGGCGGAGTGACGCTCCCTCGCGGCGCGCCTCACGCGCGGGATCGCCCGGCGTACCACGCGATGGCGAAAAGCACGACGGCGACGACCGCCGCGGCGACGCCGTGCTTGAGATGCACGCGCGGCGAGCCGGCTTCGAACCCCGGAAAAACGGCCGGTAGCGAGCCCGCGGGCACGAGCCAGTAAACGATTGCGATCGCCGCAAACGCCAAGCCCAAAACGATCGCGAGGGTGCGCATGTCCGAATTGCTCCTCGGCAAGGTTGGGACGGCAGAATGATCCGCCCGCAACGGTGATGCGATTTCTTAAACGCCAATGCGGGGGCTGACAATGGCCGCGG
>JAFAHL010000472.1 GCA_019237215.1 Hyphomicrobiales bacterium
GCGGACGGTATCACGCTCACGCCGCTGATCTTTCCGTCGATCGAGGAGATTACTTTTCGCTTTACCAAGTCGCTCGAATGGGACGTTTCCGAGCTCTCGTTCGGCAAATATATTTCGCTGACCTCGCAGGGGATCGCGCCCATGGTCGCGATCCCGGTCTTTCCGTCGCGAGTGCATCGCCACTCGGCGATCTATGTGCGCGGCGAGGCCGGCATCAAGACCGCGAAGGACCTCGAGGGCCGCGCCGTCGGCGTCCCGGAATGGGCGCAGACCGCCGGCATCTATGTGCGCGGCTTCCTCGCCGAGGAGGAGGGCGTCGATCTCGCAAAAATCGACTGGTTGCAGGCTGGCGTCAACGAGCCCGGCCGCGCGGAGAAGGTGGAACTGAAGCTGCCGGCCGGGATCCGCTATCAGCCGCGCCCCGACACCAGCCTCTCGGCGATGCTTGCGAGCGGCGAGGTGGACGCGGTGATTTCCGCCCGCGCGCCGGCAGGGTTTGCAGGCGGCGGCAAGGTGGTGCGCCTTTATCCGAATTATCGCGCCGAAGAGGAACGCTTCTTCAGGAAGACCGGCATTTTCCCGATCATGCATCTGATGACGATTCGGCGCACGGTGTTCGAGCAACATCCGTGGATCGCGATGAACCTTTTCAAGATGTTCGACGAGGCCAAGCGCCGCTGCTTCAACCGCATGCGCGATTTCACCTGCGCGCGCATCCCGCTGCCCTGGGCGGCGGCGATCGCCGACGAAATCGCCGCCGGTTACGGGCCCGATCCCTATCCCTATGGCATCGAGGAAAGCCGGCCGACCATCGAGGCGTTCTGCCGCTATGCCCACGACCAAGGCGTCACCCACCGGCGGATGACCGTCGACGATCTCTTCCCGCCCGAGGTGCGCGCGCTGGCGAGGGTGTGAATTTCCACGCCCGCCTCAATGCGCGCCGCCGCGTCGCTTGAGGTTGACGTGGATGTTCTTCTCGCGCGTAAAGCTCAACAGCTCCTCGATGCCTTCCTCGCGTCCGACGCCCGATTGCTTGTAGCCGCCGAAGGGCGCGCCGAGGAAATGCTTCGACACCTCGTTGATCCACACGAAGCCCGCCTCGACTGCTCCTGCCGCGCGATGCGCGGTGACGAGATCGTTGGTCCAGATCGAGCAGGTCAGCCCGTATTCGACCTGGTTCACCTGCCCCAGCATCTTCTCCTCATCGCTCCATTTGAGAATGGAGAGAACCGGGCCGAAGATTTCTTCCTTGCCGATGCGCATATCCATGGTCACGTCGGCGAACACGGTAGGCTCGACGTAGAAGCCCTTGGCGAGCAGGGGATCGCTCGGCCGCTTGCCACCGCTTAAGAGTCGCGCGCCGTCCTGCTTGCCGGCTTCGATGTAGTTAAGGACGCGATCGTATTGCACTTTGCTCACGATCGAGCCCATGGTGGTCGCGGGATCGGTCGGAATGCCGGGCTTATAACGCTTGACGGAATTCTTCACGCGCTCGAGCACGGCGTCGTAGATCTTCTCGTGCACGAAGGCGCGGCTGGTCGAGCCGCAGGATTGTCCGCACCAGGTGAAATTCATGCCGTCGACGACGGCGGCCGAGACCGCGTCGAGATCGGCATCTGGGAAAGCGATCAGCGCATTCTTGCCGCCGAGCTCGAGCGTGACCGGCTTGAGCGTGTCGGAGGCAGCCTTCATCACCGCACGGCCGGTCGGCACGCTGCCAATGAGCGCGACTTTGGCGACGTCGGGATGGCTCGCCAGCACCTGACCGACCTCCTTGCCGCCCGGCACCAGATTCCACACCCCTGGCGGCAGGATGCCGTCGATCAACTCGGCGAGCCGCAGCGAGGATAGCGGCGCCTGCTCCGGCGGCTTGACCACGATGGTGTTGCCGGCGGCGAGCGGCGCCGCCGACTTTCCCGCGACGAACATGAAGGGATGATTGAACGGAATGATGCGCCCGACCACGCCGAAGGGTTCGCGCACCGAGAAATTCACCGCATCCGGCCCCATCGGGATCGAGGCCCCCTTCATCTCGGTGACGAGGCCGGCGTAGAAATCGAGCTGCGCGGCGCCCGCCTGCGCGTCGCGCACCATCTCGGCGTAAGGGTTGCCGCAATCAGCGGCGTCGATCATCGCGAGCTCATCGCCATTCTTGCGCAGCACGTCGGCGATCGCGCGCAGCATCTTCGCCCGTTCGAGCGGCAGCACGCGCCGCCACTCGCGGAATGCGGCCTTGGCCGCGGCGATGGCAGCTTCCGCGTCGGCCGCCGAGCCGTCGACCACCCTGCCGAGCGATTCGCCCGTTCCCGGGCTGACGGCGTCGATGTAACGATCCGCCTTCGGCTTCTGCCACTTGCCGGCATAATAGGGATCGCGATGCGACGGCAGATTGGGCGCAAGCGGCTGAGCTTTCGCCGTGGAGGCAACTGCAACCATAGGACACCTCTAACCGAATGAGCGGAGCGTTCAGGAGCGTTTGATGTCGTGGAGGCCGCCGAGGCGGTCGATCAACGTGTTGGCGCCGATTGCGATCACGAACAGGATGATCAGCAGCGCATACATCTGCGGCATGTTGAAGATGCTGTAAGCCTGGATCACCAGGAAGCCAATGCCGCGGTTCGAGAGCTTCGTCTCCGCGAGCAACGTGCCGATCAGCGCCACGCCCAGGCCGAGCCGCACGCCGTTGATGACCGGATGGCGCATGGCCGGAAGGTAGATCTTGGTCACCATCTGCCAGGTGTTGGCGCGGAAACTCTTGCCGACGCGGATGAGGACCTTGTCGATCTCGCGCATGCCGCCGGCGACGTTGAGCGCGACCGGAAAGAAGCAGGAGATCGCCCCCATTGCCACCTTCGATCCAGGCCCGACGCCGAACCACATGATCATGATGGGGAAGAAAATGATCTTGGGGCAAGGACCGAGGTAATACAGATAGGCCTCGTAGGCGCGCGACATGAATTTGCTGCCGCCGAGCAGAATGCCGACGGCGAGTCCGCTCAGGCCGCCGATCACCATCGCAATGCCGATCTCGTAGGCGGTAGTGCCGAGATGGAAGTAGAAGGTCGGATCGCTGAGCGTCGCATAAAGCGCTTTGCCGATCGCGGCGAGCGAGGGCACGACGTCGCGGTAGAGCCATCCCGACGCGGAGACCGCTTCCCAGATCACCACAACGGCCACGATGATGGCGATGCGCAGCGCGGTCACCGGGCGCAGCGGCAGCCCCAACGGTGCTGCGGCCGACAGCCTCAATCGACCGGTCTCAGCCATCGCTCGAGCCTTTCCATGAGGATGAACACGCAGATGCTGACCAGGATCACGAAGCAGATCGCGGCATAGGTTCCGGCAAGATCGTAGCGCTCGGCAAGCTCGTTGATAAGCTGCCCGAGACCGCCGAAATTGATCAGGAATTCGACCCCCACGATATTGATGAGGGCGAAGATCAACCCGAGCCGCAGTCCCACGAATATGGTCGGCAGCGCGGCGGGGAAGAGAATCTTCCAGAACTGCTGCGACGGCGTGAGATTGAAGCTCCTGCCCACGTTGATCAGCACGCGTCGGGTGGCGAGGAGGCCTTCGAGCGTCTTGAGCATGATCGGGGCAACCCCCGCAGTGAAGCCCATCATCACGATGGTGAGGGCGCTCCTTCCGAAGATCACGAGATAGAGCGGATACATCAGCACCAAGGGGGCCGCCGCGACCGCCGCGACCCAGGTCTCGGTCGCAAGCCGCAGCAAATGGTAGCGGTAGAGCAGCACCCCGCCCCCGACGCCGAAAATGGTCACCAGGATGCTGGCGGAAAGCGCCTCGCCGGCGGTGAGCAGGAAGCGCTGAAGCACGTGCTCCTCGACGATCACGCGCGGGAAGGCGGCGATGATGTCGGAGGGCATCGGCACGATGAAGCGGTTGATGACGCCGACGCGAATCAGAAGTTCGACCAGCGCGATGAACGCGACGAACGACCCGATGCCGACCGCGGCCGGAAAATATCTGCCCTTGGCAAGCGCCGCGGCGGCGCTCATTGCTTTTCGCCTTCGTGCAACTTCCTGCTCTCCTCGTCATCCAACCCGCGGCTTGCCTCCTCGCGCAGATCGCTCCAGATCTGCGCCACGTAACGTCCGAACGCCTCGCTCGACACGATTTCCGAGCTGCGCGGGCGCGGCAGCTTGATCTCCACCATCCGCTTCACCTTGCCGGGGCGATACGTCATCACCACGATGCGGTCGGAGAGCTGCACCGCCTCGGTGATGTTGTGGGTGATGAGCAGCGTCGTTTGCTTGAGCTGCTGCTGAATTTGCAAGACCTTGTCGCCGAGGAGGAGCCGGGTCTGCTCGTCGAGCGCGGCGAACGGTTCGTCCATCAGCAGGATCTTGGGCTGCGCCGCCAAAGTACGCGCCATCGACACGCGCTGGCGCATGCCACCCGACAGTTCGGCCGGATAACGCCGCTCGAAGCCATCGAGGCCGACGAGCTTCACGAAATGGCGCGCCCTGTCGTAGCGCTCGGCCCGTGGCAAGCCCGCGATCTCCAGCGGAAACGCCACATTGTCGAGCACGTTGCGCCAGGGAAAGGTCGACTCCTCCTGGAAAATCATGCCGATCGCCGGGTGCGGCCCTCGCAGGCGCTCGCCCGCGACCTTGACCGTGCCATCGTAGCCGTCGAGCAATCCCCCGATGACGTTGAACAAGGTCGACTTGCCGCAGCCCGAAGGACCGATCACGCCCACGAATTCGCCCGGCGCGACGCTGAGTGAAACGTGATCGATCGCAGTGAGAACGCCGTCCGGCGTCTCGAAGCGCTTGACGATATCGTCGACGGTCAGAATGGCATTCGCGGGCGCGAGTTTCGGCGCATCCGCGTCGACCCGTTCAAAGGGCACGGCAGCCATCGTCCCACCTCCGGCCCTCCATCTTGCACGCCACGGTTCACCCGTTTGTGTGGTCCAGGCTCGCCTATAGCACATCCCGCGCGCCGCAAGCACGGAGCTCCCGGTGCAACAATGTCGCTGGCTATGCCTCGGATGCGACGCGCCGTTTGAGCAATCAGTGATCACGGCTCGATGGCGGAGACACTTGCCGACGAGGGACTGCGAATGCTCCCGACGGGGGCTGATCAGCGTCAGCCCTGCTCCGCCCGGAATGGGCAGCCGGCGCGCCGGCACCAGTTTTCCCAGGCGCGGTTGATGCCGTAAGAGCCGGTGCGCGCGGAAACCTTGTCCACTTCGCCCGCGGTCAGGAACTTGACCTCGCCCATGTCCATGGCCTGCTTTTGCAGCCGCGCATTGACCTCCAGATAGACCGAGATATAGACCGCGTGGCGGATATTCTTGCCCGCCACGGTTGCACCATGGCCGCGCATCAGCGCGGTGCCGCCGGCGCCAATGCGTTTTGCGAGGTCGCGACCCATGTCCATGTTCTCGACCAGCAAGGCGGTGTCGCCGAAACGGTCATGGGAATCCCACACCGGCACTTCGTGGCCGATCGATGCGCCCATATGGAAGATGGGCTTGATCTTTTTGCCTGTCACCGCGAATGGAATGACGCTTTCGCTGTGATTGTGCACGACCGACATGACGTCCGGCCGCGCTTCGTAGAGCGCGCCGTGGATGAATCGTTCGAGATAGGGCGCGCGACCACGGGGATCGACCGGCGTGCCGTCGAGCGTGAACTCCATGATGTCGTCCCGCTCGATGCAGTCGGGCGCGCGTGAACGCGACAGCAAATAGCGCTGCGGATCGTCCGGATGGCGCACGCTGATGTGGCCGAAGGAATCCACCACGCCTTCGCGGGCGAGAATGCGGTTAGCGGTGACGAGCTCTTCTATCAGGTCGTCGAGCTTGGCCATCGGTCTCCTCACATACTGGTCCCAACCCTACATGTCCGTCCAAAACAGGGGGCAATTCCGCCGTATCGAGCCTGGAAGCAAGCCCCCGGCCTTCCCTATTGAACTTTTCATCAAGCCCGCTAAAGCACATTGTCTCCTTTGCACGCAGTCAAGCCATGGCAGAAAATCTCGTCCTCGTCTGTGCCGCCGCCGACCTCCCGCCCGGCAACGTCAAGAGCTTCGAGGTGGGGGACGAACGCGTGGCCGTCTACAATATCGACGGCACCTTCTACGCCACCGAGGCGCAATGCACCCACGCCGCGGCCGATCTCGCCGACGGCATTCTCGAAGGCGACGTCATCGAATGCAGCCTGCATTTCGGCGCGTTTCACGTGCCGAGCGGCAAGGTCGTGCAACCACCCTGCTGCATCGATCTCAAGACGTTCCGCACCGAGGTGAAAGACGGGCAGGTCTACGTGGACTTGTCGGCGCCGGCGGCGACCGCTTCCTGAGATCGTGCCGCAGCGGCGCCCGCGCCGATGCGACGCATGAACCTCTTGGGCTTCGGGTCGCGCGGGGGGCCCATCAGCACCGGCTGGAAAAGCACCGCCGCCGCCATGGTGGTCACGAGCGCCACCGCCATCAACTTGCCCATGCTCGAGGTGCCCGGATGGCTCGACAACCATAAGCTGCCGAATGCGGTCGCGGTGGTGAGCGCGCTGAACATCACGGCGCGCGTCAGACTCGACTGCAGAAGCCCGGTTTGGCCGGCCCGCCACGCCATGATGTAATAGATCTTGAAGGCCACGCCGACGCCGAGCAGCAACGGCAGCGCGATGATGTTGGCGAAATTGAGCTTCATGCCCAAGAGGACCATCAGCTCCATGGTCACGACGCCCGCCGTCAGCAATGGAATGATGGTGAGGAGCACGTCGCCGAAGCGGCGCAACACGATCCAGAGCAGAATGACGATCGAGCCAAGCGCCCACAAGCCGGCTTCGAAGAATGCCCGCACGACGGTGCGCCCGGACTCAAGAATGGCAATCGGGCCGCCGGTGGCGTTCGGCTCGACCGCCTGCACCGCACGCGCGAACTGGCGCAACGTCTCGTTGTCGGTCGGGTCGCCTTTCGGCAGGATTTCCACCTTGTAACGCCCGTCTTGGGTGACCCATTCGCGCGCGATCTCGGGCGGCAAGGTTTCGAGCGTGACCGGCTGCGCCTGCAGGTAGTTGCGCAACTCGTCAAGCGCGGTATTGAGCGAGGGGATCATGGCGGCGTGCGCTCGCCCCCGCATGGCTTCGTCCCCGCTGGCGAGTTTCGCGAGGTCGTCCGCCAGCCGGTTGGCTGCGCTCGCGCCAGGTCCGGTTTGCGTGCCGGCCGATTGCTTTAAAGCATCGACCGCGGCCTTGAGCGCGGCGACATTATCGGCGTCTGTCGGCGGTTTCTTGTTGGGGTCGGGCCGCAGCACGGGATCGAGCACGGTCGCAAGCTGACGGATGGCGGCAAGCTTGGGCTGCTGGTCAGTGGGGACGAAACTCTCCATCGTCTTTACGCTCGAGACCTCCGGTAGCTTGGAGAGCTTCTCCAGATCGGACTGCGCGGCCTCCATGCTCGGCGCCAGCACAAAAATCGAACTCGCGCCGATGGCCGGATCGCTTCGCAGCTCGAGCAGCGTCGCAACCGACTCGACCTTGGTGCTTCTCAGGTTGAGCGGATTGAAGTCGAACTGCAACCAATAGAGCAACGGCAGGCCGGCCGCGACGGCGAGTCCGGTACCGACGATGATCGGGATTCGGTGACGCTCCATGAACCGATCGAGCGGCGCCAAGCTTTTAAAGCCCATTTCTTTCGGCTCGCCCGGCGGCCGCAGAACCGTCAACAATGCAGGGAGCAGGGTGATGCTCGTCAGGAACGCGATGATCATACCGAGGCCGGCAAGCAAGCCGAGCTCGGACAATCCCTTGTAGTCGGTCGGAAGGAACGACAGGAAGCCAGCGGCGGTCGCAGCCGCGGCAAGCGTCAGCGGCGCGCCCACGTGGCTCGCGGTATTGACGAGCGCCTGATGGAGATCGTCGACCTCGTGACGCTCGGCGCGATAGCGCACGCTGAACTGAATGCCGAAGTCGACGCCGAGCCCGATGAACAGAACGGCGAACGCGATCGAAATGAGGTTGAGCGCACCCACCAGGGCCAAGCCGACTGCGGCGGTAATGGAGAGGCCGACGACCAAGCTGACGGCGACCGCCAGGATGATCCCAAACGAGCGCAAGGCAAGCCACAGGATGGTCAACACCACCACGATGGTCACGGTCGTGTTGGTATATGCCCCCTCCTCCAGCGTGGCGTATTCCTCATCGGCGATTGCGACCGGACCCGTGAGGCGCAGTGTGGCGCCGTACTTCACGCCGATATCCAAATCGGCCGCCGCCCGCCGAATGGCATCGGTCGCCACCTTCCCGGGCATGAGCGCGGCGTAGTCGAGCACCGGTCGGATCTCGATGAAGCGCCGCCGCTCGTCCGGGGTCGGCGGCCTGCCGTTGAGCATCGCGCGCCAGGAGAAGCTCGCCGGCCGCCCCGCGATGGCCTCGTCGAGCGTGTCCGAGACCATGTTCAAGGTCCCGGACAGATTGTCGAGCGTGTAATGGTTCATGCGCGCGCCGATCAATCCGTAATTGAGCACGGTGGTCAGGCCGCGCAGGTTGGAATCCTGCGCCAGCGTCTGGATCAGCGGCTTGGCTTCGCCGAGTTTCTTGGTGAGCGCGACCACCTCCGGGGTTGGCAAGAACAAAAGTCCGTTCTTCTGGAAGAACGGCCCTCCGCCGGCCTCCAGGATCGAATGGAAGTGATCCTTCTGGTCGGACAGGTTTTGAATCAGCGCCGCCGTGGCCTGCGTTGCGAGTTCGGAGGTCGGCGCGTCGATGACGGCGAGGATGGTTTCTTCCTTCGGGGGGAACGACTTTTCGAATGCCACCTCGCGCTGCCGCCACGGCAGGTCCTTGGAAATAAGCTTGTTGACGTCGGCGTCGATGGCGAAATGGAAGGCGGCGTATACGGCCGCCGCGATACCCAAAAGTGCCGCGATGCCAATAATTTGCGCGCCATAACGGGTGCAGAAATCAACGATAGTGACGATCGCTCGCTGCAGCATGCCTAGTCCTGGGAGCTATGCGACTGGGATCCAATCGGAAGGAATGGAGCGGAACGCGCACGAGTATGGCCGGCGGAATATCAGGCAATGCACCGCGTTGACAACGACTACAGGTTGCACGGGAACACTGCCAGAACACCGATCAAGCCGGCTAACCCCAAAGCGGCGCGTCAAGTTCGACGAGCGCGACGATGGGTCGCCGGAACCGCAAATTCCCGCTGATTTGGGCTGTGCCTGCGCCAACCTATGTGGGAAAATGTTGGAATCATGACCCTGCCGACGTCCCTGCCGGATCCTGTCCCGCCCTCCCTGCTGCCTTGGTTGATCGATCACGATCATCCGGCGGCGGTCTATGCCAAACGCTGGCTCGATGCCAACGCCATTTCCATCACGAGCTCAAAGATGCTCAGCGAGAGCGCTGCGGCGCGGCGCTTGCGGACCACGAGCGCCCCTGCGAGATGATCATGAAGGTCATTCTGGCGCAACCTCGCGGCTTCTGCGCAGGCGTCGTGCGCGCGATCGAGATTGTCGAGCGCGCGCTCGAGAAATACGGCCCCCCGGTCTACGTCCGCCACGAGATCGTTCACAACAAGTTCGTCGTCGACAGCCTCAAGGCCAAGGGGGCGATTTTCGTCGAAGAATTATCGGAGGTGCCGCAGGGCGCCGTGACCATTTTCAGCGCGCATGGCGTGGCCAAGAGCGTTGTGAACGAGGCTGCCACACGGCAGTTGCCCGTGCTCGATGCGACCTGCCCGTTGGTGACCAAAGTGCACAATCAGGGCAAGCGCTACGTCGCCCAAGGTCGCGTCCTCATCCTCGTCGGCCACGCGGGCCATCCGGAGGTCGAAGGCACACTCGGCCAGATCGACGGTCCGGTGGTTCTGGTGCAGAATGAGAAGGACGTCGAGGCGCTGGACATTTCCACCGACACGCCCATCGCCTATGTCACGCAGACCACGCTGAGCGTCGACGACACCCGCGGCATCATTGCCGCGCTTGAACGCCGCTACCGAAACATCGTCGGGCCGGAGACCAGAGACATCTGCTACGCCACGCAAAATCGCCAATCAGCGGTGCGGGAACTAAGCCATCACGTCGATGTAATCCTGGTGGTCGGCGCCAAGAACAGTTCCAATTCCAATCGCCTGCGCGAGATCGGCGCGGAGGCCGGGATTCCGAGCTATCTCATCGCCGACGGCAGCGAGCTCCTGCCGGAATGGGTCAAGGACGCCCAAACCATCGGTATCACCGCCGGCGCCTCCGCGCCCGAGGTGCTGGTCGAGGACGTCATAAACACGCTGCGAAGATTTGGCGAGGTTGAAGTCTCGACTCTGCCGGGCCGCGAGGAGCATATTGAGTTCCGCCTCCCGCGCGAACTAGCGGCGAGCCGAGACGTTCATCAGACAGCCTGAGGCGGCAAAACAGTAAGACCGCAAGAAGACAGGAACACAGAAAGAATGCGCGTCCCGTTTCTCAAGGAAATTCGTATCGGTGCCTACATTTTCAGGCAGAAGCTCCTGGGGCGCAAACGCTATCCGCTCGTGCTGATGCTGGAGCCGCTGTTTCGTTGCAATCTTGCCTGCGTCGGTTGCGGCAAGATCGATTATCCCGACCCCATCCTCAATCGTCGGCTCTCGGTCAAGGAATGCCTCGATGCGGTCGATGAATGCGGTGCGCCGATGGTCGCCATCCCCGGCGGCGAGCCCTTGATCCACCGCGAGATCGGGGAGATCGTGAAGGGCTTGGTCGCCAAGAAGAAGTTCGTCTCGCTCTGCACGAACGCGCTGCTCTTGGAGAAGAAGCTGCATCTGTTCGAGCCCTCGCCCTATCTCTTCTTCTCTGTCCACCTCGATGGGCTGCGCGAACATCACGACAAATCCGTCTGCCAGACCGGCGTGTTCGACCGCGCCGTGTCCGCGATCAAGGCGGCGAAGGCCAAGGGCTTCACCGTCAACGTCAACGCCACGATTTTCGACGGTCATCCGGCCGAGGACGTCGCGGCCTTCCTCGACTACGCCAAAGAACTCGGCGTCGGCGTGTCGATCTCTCCCGGCTATGCCTATGAGCGGGCGCCCGACCAGGAGCATTTCCTCAGCCGCAGAAAGACCAAGGAGCTTTTCCGCCGGGTTTTCAGCATGGGCAAGGGAAAAAAGTGGAATTTCATCCACTCGAACCTGTTCCTCGATTTCCTCGCCGGCAACCAGACCTATCACTGCACGCCCTGGGGCATGCCCACCCGCAATATTTTCGGATGGCAGAAGCCCTGCTACCTGCTGGGCGAAGGCTACGCCAGGACGTTCCGCGAATTGATGGAGACCACGGACTGGGACTCCTACGGCACCGGCAAGTACGAGAAGTGCGCGAATTGCATGGCGCACTGCGGCTACGAGCCGACCGCGGCCGCGGCGACGATGTCGCACCCCTGGCAGGCGCTCAAGGTCGCCGTGTTCGGCCCGCGCATCGAAGGGCCGATGGCACCGGAAATTCCGCTCGACAAGCAGCGCGCGGCGGAATTCGTGTTCTCGCGCCACGTCGAGCACGAACTCGCGGCCATTCAACAGGCCGAGAAACGGGCTCCGCTGGAGGCGGCGGAGTAAAGCCAAGCCTTTCATTCGTCATTGTGGCCGAGCCGCGACGGCGGCAAGGCCAATCCGCATCCGGATCACGCCAGCGCGCGCCGACGCGCTGAGGGGGGAGGCGCGTTTAAGATTTCGCTTGACGTGCGTAACAAGAATCTTCCAGAAAAGCGTATTCACCAAATTAGCGCATGGACGCCGGCGCGTTGCCGCGGTGGGTCCGCTCGCGCTCGGTTGTGGCGACGGCCACAGGGGCGTGCGTGCGTTGTGGATCGCCGGTTTCCCGCATTTTGCTTGTTATCCATTGTTATTTTTTCTTGGGTCCCGGCGACGAGCGCCGAAGTCGGCAGTCCCGGGCACGACCCAAGGTTGCAGATGGGAGCTAAGATGTTGGAGACGCAAGAAAAAGTGATTGGACCCCCATACCCGGCTGCGTGACCGCCAGGCCAGGTGCAAGGGTCGGAGGGCTGGCCGCCATTGTTTTCGACTGTTCTTAACAATGCGGGCTGTAGCGGATCGGGGCTTGCAACTATAGCCCGAGGTTGAGCGCGAAGATTGACTGGCGGCAGTGCGCAAAAGAGGCGCAAGCGGACTTGAGTTCGTCATCCCAGTCCCCAGCCCGGGGAATGACGCGTCACATTCCGTACCGCACCGAGCGCGAATTGGCATTCTTGAGGTTGCGGTAGCGCGCGAGCGCCCATAGCGGGAAGAATTTCGGGTAGCCGTGATAACGCAGGTAGAACACGCGCGGGAAGCCCGTGGCCGTGTAGCGCGGCTCGCTCCAGAAACCATCGTCGCCCTGCGTGCGCGCCAGATAGTCGATCCCGCGCTTGACCGCGGGATGGTCGACCTCTCCTGCCGCCATCAGGCCGAGCAGCGCCCAAGCGGTTTGCGACGCCGTGCTTGGCGCCCGCTCATAGCCGCGATAATCGAGCTTATAGCTCGCGCCGTCCTCGCCCCAGCCGCCGTCCGGATTTTGGATCCTGACAAGCCACGCCACCGCCCTGCGCAGTTCAGGCGAAGCAGGATCGACGCCGGCGGCATTGAGGGCGCACAAGACCGACCAGGTGCCGTAGATGTAATTCATGCCCCAGCGTCCATACCAGCTTCCCTCTTCCATCTGCGTGCGGCGCAAATAGTCGACTGCGCGCGCAAGCGCCGCGCTCTTCGGCGTCGTCTCGTCGATCTGCGCCAGCATCGAAACGCAGCGCGCCGTCACGTCCTCCGTCGGCGGGTCGAGCAAAGCGCCGTGGTCGGCGAACGGAATATTGTTGAGATAGTAGTACTCGTTGTCGGCGTCGAACGCGCCCCAGGCGCCGTTATCGCTCTGCATGCCCAAAACCCATTCCCGTGCGGCAGCAATCGATGCGCGGAACTGGTCGTGCGCGCCCGAGCCTTGCGCACGATCCATCGCCATTACTACGACCGCCGTGTCGTCGACGTCGGGATAGTGCGGATTTGCGTATTGGAACGCCCAGCCGCCGGGCCGGATATTGGGCCGGCGCGCGCTCCAGTCGCCTTCGACGTCCAGGATCTGCCTCGGCAGCAGCCATTCGAGACCTTTGCGGGCTTGGGCGGCGGTGCCATCGCCGCCGACTTCGAGCAAGGCGTGACAGGTGAGCGCGGTATCCCAAATCGGCGAGACGCAAGGCTGGCAATAGCCCTCGTGCTCGTGCACGACCAGAAGCTTCTCGACCGACTTACGTGCGATCGCCCGCTGGGGATGGTGTTCCGCATAGCCAAGCGCGTCAAACATCATCACGCTGTTCGCCATCGCCGGGAAAATGGCGCCGAGACCATCCTCGCCGTTGAGACGCTCCGTGACCCATGCCGATGCGCGCTCGATCGCGCGTTGTCGCAAACGCCTGGGAAACGTGATGCAACGAAGGACGAGATCGACGCCGCGAAAGAACCAAAACCACAGCGCTTTCTGTTGCGGCGCCTTCGGCGCGAGACCGATCGTGCGCGGCGGCTCGAGGAAAAGCTCCTCGATGGCGATTCCCTTGGGGTTGCGCGCTCTCGGCTTGAGCGCCTGCAGCACCAACAGCGGCACGAGGACGGTGCGACTCCAATAGGAGACCTTATCGAGGTGGAACGGAAACCATTTCGGCAGCAGCATGATCTCGACCGGCATCACCGGAACCGCGCGCCAGGGGATGAAATCGAAAAGCGCCAGCATCATCCGCGTGAACACGTTCGAGCGCGCGGCGCCGCCGCGCGCGCGAATGGCCTCCCGCGCCCTAAGCATGTGGGGGGCGTCGACGGAGTCACCGATCATCTTGAGCGCGAAATAGGCTTTCACGCTCGCGCTCATATCGAAGGCGCCGTCGTGGAATAACGGCCAACCGCCATGATCCCCTTGGATGCGGCGCAGATAGACCGCGATTTTGGCTTCGAGCGCGGCGTCGATCGGCTCGGCCAGATAGTGCCGTAACAGGACGTATTCCGCCGGGATGGTTGCGTCGGCCTCCAGTTCGAACACCCAATGTCCGTCGGGCTGCTGCAGAGCGATGAGCGCGCGGCATGCCGCCTCGACGCTGTGATCGACAGCGGACGCCGACGCGGACGATTTGGGCTCGAGCGACACGCGGTTCATGACGTCTCCAACATCGATCGGCCAACGAGATCAGCCGCCCGATTGCCGGACCGGATGGCCCCTTCGATGGTTGCCGGCAAACCGGTCATGGTCCAATCGCCGGCAAGCCAAAGGTTGCGCCACGCCGTCGTGGCGGCGGGCCGTTTGGCATTCTGGCGCGGCGTCGCGGCAAAGGTTGCGCGGCGCTCGCGCACGATCTGCCATGGTGGCAGGGCGGTGGGAAGACCGGTCACAGTGGCGACCTCCTGCCAGAGCTTCTGCGCCAGCATCTCACGCGGAGCATCGAGCAAGCGATCGGCCGCACTGATCGTGATCGAGAGTCGATCGCCGAAGGCAAAGAGCCACTCGATGGTTCCGTTCACGACTCCGATGATAGGCGCAAGCCCGGGCGGCGGATCGAGGCGGAAATGCGCGTTGACGATGGCACGAAACTCGGACGGCGCCTCGAGGTCGGGCACCAGATCCGCCGCCACGATCGGCGGCACGGCGAGGATGACGGCATCCGCGCCCGCCGCCAGCCTCTCGTCGCCGAAATCGAGCGACACCACCTTGTCACCGTCGAAATCGAGGGCGCGCAGGCGGTGCCCGAACGCGACCGTCACGTTGCGCTCGCCGAGAAAGCGCAACGCCGGCTCGATGAAGACCTGCCCGAGTCCGTCGCGCGCGATCAGCGGCCGGCAGGCCTTCCCTCCCGCCGCCAATGTTTCGCGCACGATGGCGCCGGCGAGGCGCGCGCTCCCCTCCTTCGGCTCGATGTTGAGCGCCGCGAGCCAGAACGGCCGCGCGAGGCGCTCGTAGAGAGGGCCGGCGCATTTCACGGCTTCGCAGACGGTTTTTTCGCCGGAAGCGTACAGCAGCCGTGCAAAAGAAAGGTAATCGCTCGCGGTCGTGCCCGGCACGCGCCGGTTGCGATCAAAAATCCACCACGGCACACGCCCACGGTTGATGCGCAACGTCCAGCGCTCGCCGCTTGCAAGATCGACGAAGGCAAACTCGGCCGCCGCCGGGCCGTCAAGCCTGCCCGCGGCGCCGATCGTCTCGAGGTAGGACAGCGCGGCACGATTGCCCGAGAGCAGAAGGTGATTGCCGTTGTCGATCACCATATCGAGCAGCGGGTCATGGTAGGAGCGGCAGCGCCCTCCGGCCGCCCCGGCAGCCTCGTGCACGACGACGCTTGCCCCGCGTCCTGCAAGACGCACGGCAGCCGCGAGCCCGGCAAGCCCGGCGCCTACGACGTGGACGGAGCCCGGCATCAGATGACGGCGTGGCGCATGATGATCCACAGCAGCCGCGAGCGCGGCAGGCGGATCGGGCGGCGGGGGTGCGACCACCCGCGGGCGACAAGGCTGTCGAGAATCAGACGATAGGCCTCGCCCATGATGCGCGGCGCGCGCACGCAGCGGCGCGGGCTGCGCGCCATGATCGTGTCTGCTTGCGCGAAATGCTCGCGTACACGCTCGACGAGCCGCGCGCAGGCTGCCCCGAGCATCGGGCTCGCCAGCACTGCCATCGGATCGGTTGTCATGATGCCGGCCTCGCGCAATGCTTCCTTCGGCAGATAGAGACGTCCGAACGCCGCATCCTCATCGAGGTCGCGCAGGATATTGGTCAGTTGCAAAGCGCGCCCCAAATGGTGAGCGAGCGCAATGCCGTCCTGCTCTTCCATGCCGAAGACGCGCACCGACAGCCGTCCCACCGCGCTCGCGACCCGGTTGCAATACGCGTCCAGCGTCGCCTCGTCCGGCGCGCGGATATCGTCGAGAACGTCCATTTCCATTCCGTCGATCACGGCATGGAAATCCTCACGACGCAGCCCGAAATCGCGTACCGGCGCGAGGAGGCCGCGCGTGCGGGGGGCCGGCCTGCCCGCGTAAAGCGCATCGATGTCGGCGCGCCAGCGCTGGAGTTGCTCGCGGCGTTCGTTACACGGCGCGCTCGAGTCCGCGATGTCGTCGACCTGGCGGCAAAAGGAATAGATCTCGAACATCGCCTCGCGCTGCACACGCGGCAATACGCGCATCGCGTTGTAAAACGAGCTACCCGACGCCCGCTGGGCCGCAGCGATGTCTGAAGCTTCTGCCAACGCCAACGTTCACGCATCCTGTGTTTTCTGGCCGGCTGCGAACATGCGGCCGACGCGACGGGTCGCACCCCATAATAGGCCGAGAACGCCGAAACCCGCGACCCCCGCCTTGCCGAGGTGGACGCGCTCGCTCAGCGGATCACGTTGGGCCAACAATCGCACCAGACGCTCGGCGAAAGTCTGAATGACCGCGACCTCCAAGGCGAGCCGCGTGTCCTCGATGCTGGCGGAAAACGCTTTGCTGTCGCGCAGCAGCGCGCCGGTGCGAGACGCCAGCTGGTGGATGCATCGGAGCAGGCGCGCGGACGCGCGACCAGCGCCGAGTTCGTCCACGCTCGCGCCGGTTTCGGCGAAGGCGTCAAGGGGAATGTAGACGCGGTCGAGCTGACGGTAATCCTTTCCGCAATCCTGCAGGTGATTGATGATTTGCAGCGCCGCGCAGAGCGCATCATTGGCGCGCCAGGTGGCACGGCTCTCGCCGTGAACGTCCAGCACGAAACGCCCCACCGGCATGGCGGAATACGTGCAATAACCGATCAGATCGTCCCAGTCGCGGTAACGCAGCTTGGTCACATCCATTCGAAACGCGGCGAGCAAATCTTGCGCGTGACGCGGCGAGAGCTGGCGTGCCGCGAGCTGCGAGCGCAAAGCGACGCCGACCGGGTCGTCGTCGCTTTTGCCAAGCAAAGTCGCTTCGAGCCGATCCATCAGCGCAAGCTTTTCCGGCGGCGCAAGCGCGCAATGGTCGGCGATATCGTCGGCGGTACGCACGAATTCGTAGAATGCGAGGATCGGCGCCCGATGGCGCGGGTGAATTAGTCGTGATGCCACCGGAAAATTCTCGTCCCGGTGGCCTTTGCCCGATCGCGCTTCGGCGGGGGTGATCATCGCCGCTCCGACACGTTGGCCTGCACCCTACCCTTCCAGCTTCCGCCCTCTCCTCGCACATATTGATAGGCCGAATCGAGGGTGAAGAGCATGTACTGCAAGGCAATGACAGGCAGCACGAGACCCCATAAGGATGACAACCGATAGAACCGCAACGTCGGCTGAAAAGCGACGAACATCAGCGCCCAGCTTCCAGCTCCAATCCAGCGCGCCGCGCCGCTGCCAAAAATCGTCGCCAACGGAGGCACGAGAAAAGTCAAGGCCATCAGCGCCATCATTGCTGACAGAAGAAGCGGCGAATAGCGCAGCTGCGCATAGGCCGAACGCGCCACCATGCGGCGGATGTCGGCACCGGCGGGGTAACAACGCACGCTGCGCACGCGCTCGGTCAATGCGAGCCAGATCGGTCCCTGAGCTTTGAGGGCTTTCGCCAAGGCGCAGTCATCGATGAGAGCTGCGCGTACGGCCTCGATCCCGCCGGCCTTGCGAAGGGCGTCGGCGCGGACCAGCATGCAGCCGCCGGCGGCCGCTGCGACTGCGCTCTGCGGTCGATTCACGCAGGAGAACGGATAGAGCATCTGGAAGAAAAAGATGAATGCCGGAATAGTTGCGCGCTCGGCGAAGCTTTCGCAGTTGAGCTTGACCATGAGGGATGTCAGCACGAGGTGCCGCCGCTCGGCGTGCGCGACAAGACGGCTGACGGAATCGGGCGCGTGCACGATATCGGCGTCTGTGAGCAGCAGATAATCCGGCGGCTGCGGCAGCGCCGAGGCGGCATCGACCCCCTGCTTTGCGGCCCAGAGCTTGCCTGTCCACCCCGCCGGCAAGCCGCGGCTCCCCACCACGCGCAGCCGGGCGTCGGCGTTTGCAACCCGGCGCGCAATTTCGGCGGTGCCATCGCCGCTATCGTCGTCGACCAGGATGACCGTCCACTCACCGCCATAGTCCTGCGAGAGGAGCGATCCGATGCTGTCGCCGATGCAGTCCGCCTCGTCGCGAGCCGGCACCACGGCTGCGACCCGCGGCCATGTCGGGAGTTCTGCCGGCCCCCAATCGTCGCGTTCGCGGCAGCGCCAAAAAGCTCCGCGAGCGAGGAGCAGATAGAGCCACACCGCAAGCGCAATCGAAACAACAGCGAGCACGCGAGCAAAGCCTCCGCGGTATCTCGGCATAGCGGCCGATCCCAGGCTCCGCCGACCGGGTCAGCAAAAACAATTCAACATATTCAATGAATTGGGTTAGGAAAAGTTTGGACGGGCGGGTCGCCCTTGCTAAATTGCCGGGCGGCCCGCATGCGGGCTCTTGTGGATGCCGGTCGGCCGCCTGGACCGGGGGCCAACTTAACGAGTTGCCCGCGTTCGGAGGCAAGGTCGGAATTTACCTCCTGCTGAACGCGCTCTGGGGGCACAACGCATGGCCCGCGTCGATCCTGTTAAAAAAACGGCCGTTGACGCCGACGCGACCTTTCAGGACCGGCTCGCTCGAGTTGCCCGCGACACGCAAGCGCTGCTCGATCGCCTGTTTGCGACGACCCCCATCGAGGGCGAACGGGCGCGGCCGGCGCGGCTGCTCGACGTCATGCGCTATGCAAGCCTCGGCGGTGGCAAGCGCTTGCGACCGTTCCTGGTGGTGGAATCCGCGGCGCTGTTTAATGTCTCGCGCCAAAATTCGCTGATGGCGGGCGCAGCGCTGGAATGCGTGCATTGCTATTCGCTGGCTCACGATGATCTCCCCGCCATGGACAATGACGACCTGCGACGGGGCCGGCCAACCGCGCACAAGGCATTCGACGAGGCCAGCGCCATTCTGGCGGGCGACGGCCTTCTCACCTTCGCCTTCGACATTCTTTCGCGTCCCGAGACGCATCCTGACGTCGAGGTCAGGCTCGAACTCGTCTCGGCCCTCGCGCGCGCCGCCGGGCTAGGCGGGATGGTGGGTGGGCAAATGCTCGACCTCGCGGCCGAAGGACGGTTCGATACTGCCGCGGCCGAGCTCAGCGAAGAAGGTGTCAAGGTCTTGCAGGCAATGAAGACGGGAGCGCTCCTGCGCTTCGGCTGTCTTGCCGGATCCATCCTGGGCAAGGCCAATCCAAGCCAGCGGGCGGCGCTTGCGCATTACGGTTCCGCGCTTGGCGAGGCATTCCAGATCGCCGACGACCTGCTCGACGTCGAGGGCGATCCGGCGACGGTCGGCAAAGCCACCGGTAAGGACGCGGCCGCCCATAAGGCAACGTTGGTCGGCGTGCTCGGACCCGCGGCTGCCTGGCGCCGGCTCGAAAACCTGGTCAGCGAGGCGCAGGCCGCGCTGAGCGCCTTCGGCAGCGATGCCGACGTGCTCAAAGCCGCGGCGCGCTTCGTTGCTACGCGCACCGCTTGAAGACAGGAAATGTCGCGGCCAAGAGCGACGCGGCGCATTGGTACAGCTGGGTGGACTCGAACCACCGACCTCTTGGTCCACAGCCAAGCGCTCTAACCAACTGAGCTACAGCTGCCCGCATCGTCGAAAGTGGCCGCAACCTAGGAGCACCGTTCTGCTTTGACAAGGCCCGAAACCTGCCGCGCGCGAGAGGGCGTTTAGCTTTACTCCGGCGCGTCTTGCGCACGGCTGCTTGCGACAGTCCTGAACGTCCCCCGCCACGATCGTCCTTGATGTCAATGTCCCATCACCTGGAAAAGCAGAGGCCCGGGCGGTGGGCCCGGGCCTCGATTACTGGAGCCGCCCGACGTGGCGGCGAGCGGTGAAGCTCAGGCGACCTTCTTGAAGACCTTGCCGAAGCTTTCCTTGACGGGCTCGGCGGAGTCGGTGGCCACTTTCTGTGCGAACGCGGCAAGCTCCTTGGACTGAGTGGCCAGGGCCTCGAATTGCTTGCGCGTATGCGCGGTCGAAAGCTCGACCATTTCGGAGAGCGACTTCACGGTCATCAGTTGGCTCGCGAAGTCGAATGCGGCGTTCGTGTTGGCGCGCGCCGCCTCGATCACCTTGAGGCCGTAGTCGGAGGCGCCCTTGGTCGCAGCTGCGTAGGTGTCCTCGAGCACGTCCGTCGCCTCTTCGGCGGCTGACTTCATCTTTTCGTAGGTTTCCTTTGCCTGCGAGACGCTCTTCTCGGCGATCTCGCGGAACGCGGCCGGGATTTCCATCTTGGGAATCTCGAAATTGGGGAGTTCGAATTTCGGCATCTCGAACGCGGCCGGCTGGGCCGCCGCCTTCGATCTGGACTTGGATGCGCTCGTGTCGATGGCCTCGCTCATAAGATTGGTCCTTTGGAGGGCGATGATCCGGCGTCGCACGGATCTGCGCCCACAGCCGATCCGTGCTTCGGTGATAACAGGCCCGTGCCGTCGTCCTGACATGGCAAACGCCACAGCCGTCTGTGCGTGATGATATACGCCCTCATTTGGTGCAATGCAACAGAAATATTGCGCTGCACAATCAAGTGTCGGTTGTACCAGCCTTTTCCGCCCTGAACTGCCTCGCAAGCCGGCAACCGTCAGCGTTTGGGCGCAGCCGCGTCTTTTGCCGCCTTGCTCGTGCTCTCGCCTAACTCCCTCGCCTGCTCGGTCAACACCTGCATCTGGCGCTTGATATAATCGGCCTGCAGTCGCAACACGTCCTCAACCCCTCTCGCCCGCACCAGCTCCTGGGCAAATTCGAACGCGCTCGTGATGTTTCGTTCGGCGAAAGTCATCGCCTTTTCAGTTACATCCTTGGCACCCTGGCGGGCGGTCTCGGCCTGCCCTTCGAACGCGCTCATGGCTTGGTGCGCCGCAGAAATAAAACCGTCGAAAGCCTGCCTCGCCTGCTCGACACTCTTTTCCGCAAACGCCCGCATTTCCGGGGGGACATCGAAACGATCAGTGGCGGCCATAGTCATCTCCTGTTGTGGATCGGCGTGGATTGCTACGCCGTCAAGGCGTGCGACCTGCTCAAGTAGCAACAACCCAAGCGCCCCTTGGCTCCTGCGCAAACGGAGGTTTGAGCGGAATTGAACCTTTCGAGCTTGCGGGCCGCACTGTAACAGGAATCGCCAGGAATAAAGCCCAGATGCGTATCGTCGACATCCGCGAATGCGCGGTCCCGCTCAAGTCGGACATCAGGAATTCGAGCTTCGATTTTTCCGAAATGACGACCTCGGTGGTGGCGGTCATCACCGATGTGGTGCGCGACGGCAAGCCCGTGGTCGGTTTCGCCTTCAACTCGACCGGCCGCTATGCCTGCGGCGCGGCGATGCGCGCGCGCTTCATCCCTCGCATCCTCGCCGCTGATCCGCGCTGCCTCCTCGACGAGACACAAGAGAACTTCGATCCCGCGAAAATTCTCGCCGTCATGATGCAACGGGAAAAATCCGGTGGTCACAGCGAGCGCTCGATCGCAATCGGCACGATCGAAGTCGCCGTTTGGGATGCAGTCGCGAAGATCGCTGGCAAACCGCTCCACCGCGTGCTGGCCGAGCGCTACAACGGCAGCAAGTCCGCCACCAAGGTCTTCTGCTACGTTGGCGGCGGTTGGTACGCCCCCGGCCAGACCGTCAAAGACCTGCAGGACGAGATGCGTCGCCATCTCGACGCCGGTTACGCGATGGTGAAGATGAAGGTCGGAGGTCTCCCGCTCACCGAGGACGTGCGCCGAATAGAAGCCGTCAAGACGATCTTGCCCGCGCATGCGCAACTCGCGGTCGATGCCAACTCCAAGTTCGGCCGCGAGGAAGCCCTCGCATACGCCAAGGCGCTCGCGCCGTTCCGGCTGCGCTGGTTCGAGGAGCCATGCGATCCGCTCGATTTCTCCCTGCTCGCTGAGATCGCCGACGCGTATGATCCCCCTCTCGCGACCGGAGAAAATCTTTTTTCGACGCAGGACGTGGAAAATCTCGTTCGTTTTGGCGGCTTGCGTGCGGACCGCAACGACGTCATCCAGGTCGATCCGCCGCAGGCCTACGGCATCGTGCAGTTTGCACGCACCGTCGCGATGGTCGAGCGCCACGGCTGGCCGCGCAGTGCATTGTTCCCCCACGGCGGCAATCAGATGTCGCTCGCGATCGCCGGCGGTTTCGGTCTCGGCGGCGCGGAATCCTATCCCGGGGTATTCGGCGCCTTCGGCGGCTTTGCCGATGACGCCAAGTTGGAGCGCGGCTGTCTCCCGCTGTCCGACAGGCCGGGCATCGGCTTCGAGGGTCAGTCCGCGCTCTATTCCATCATGCGCGCGCTGGCGGCGTGACAATGGGCCGTTGCGAGAAAAGAACCGGCCACAACGCTTTTGGCCTCGCGGCAGGCCAGATTCCCTGGCATCAGCGGGGACATGATCTCAATTTGACCGCCGTGGTGCCCTTACCAATCGGAATAGGCTATCCTGCAAGCTGCCGCGCCGCGTCAGCACCACTGGAGGAGGCCGCTGCGGCGACGCCATGGAAGGACGGTCATGATCCGGCCCGGAAAATGCATGAAGGTGCCTGTTCGATGCATGCTGGCGCTGGCCGCGCTGATCCTGATCCAGACAGCATTTGCGTTTGCGGCGGAGCAAGTCGACTTGCTGCTCGTGCTGTCATCGGACGTGTCGCGCAGCGTCGACCATCCGAAATTCCTGCTCCAGCGCGAAGGCTATTCGGCTGCGATCTCCGATCCGCACGTGATGGATGCCATCAAATCCGGCCCGCAGCAGCGCATCGCCCTTTGCTTCGTCGAATGGTCGGGTTTTGGTGCACAAAAGCTCGTGATTGATTGGACCATCATCGACGGCCCCGACGCGGCCCGCAAATTCGGCGATCAGCTCCTGGAATTGCCGCGCTCGTTCGCCGACCGTACCTCGATCAGCGGCGGCATCGAGTTCGCGACCGCTCAGTTGGAGCGTGCCCCATTCGGCGCCGCTCGCCGTACCATCGACGTCTCCGGCGACGGCACCAACAATGCGGGCCGTGAGGTCAAGCTTGCGCGCGACGAGACCGTTGCCAAGGGGATCGTCATCAATGGGCTCGTCATCCTGAGCGACCGGCCGGTGCCGTGGAACGCCGAGCATACCAACCCGCCTGGCGGCCTCGAGAAATACTACCAAGACAACGTTGTCGGCGGCCCGGGCGCGTTCGTTCTGGTGGCTGAGAACTTCAACTCGTTCGGCCGCGCCATCATCAAGAAGCTGATCGCCGAGATTGCCGCGCTTTCGCCCTCGCCGCATCGCTTGGTGCGCTGAGACATTGCAGCCTTCGCCGCAGCACGCTAGACAATTCCCCGGGCCGACGGCGCAGCATTTTGTGCGCGGCGTCAGCCCCGACGGAAGCAGGAAGATTCATGCAAAAGGTCTATCCCGATGCCCGGGCGGCGCTTGCCGGACTGTTGAAGGACGGCATGCTGATCATGGCCGGCGGGTTCGGGCTTTGCGGAATTCCGGAGCAGCTGATCCTGGCGATCCGCGACGCGGGCGTGAAGAACCTGACCGTTATTTCCAACAACTGCGGCATCGACGGGGTCGGCCTTGGGCTGTTGCTCGACACCAAGCAGATCAAGAAGATGATCTCGTCCTATGTTGGAGAGAACAAGACTTTCGCGCAGCAATACCTCGCGGGCGAACTGGAGATCGAATTCAATCCGCAGGGGACGCTGGCCGAGCGTATCCGCGCCGGCGGCGCCGGCATCCCGGCGTTCTTCACCCGCACCGGCGCCGGCACGCAGATTGCGGAGGGCAAGGAGCAGCGCAAGATTGACGGCGCGCTCTACGTCATGGAGCGCGGCCTTGTCGCCGATCTCTCGATCGTCCATGCTTGGATGGGCGATACCGAGGGCAACCTCGTTTACCGCAAGACCGCGCGCAACTTCAATCCAATGATGGCCACCGCAGGCAAGGTCACCGTGGCGGAAATCGAGCACCTCGTGCAGCCCGGCGATATCAATCCCGACCACATCATCACGCCGGGCGTCTACGTCAAGCGCCTGGTGCATGTGCCCAACGCGGTCAAGCACATCGAGCAGCGAACCGTACGCAAGCGCACCGCCGCACCGGCGGGAACCGGGGAGGAAGTGTGATGGGATGGACACGCGATCAGATGGCCGAACGCGCCGCCAAGGAGCTGCGTGACGGTTTCTACGTCAATCTCGGTATCGGCATCCCGACACTGGTTTCAAATTACATCCCCGCGGGCATGAGCGTGCAGCTGCAAAGCGAGAACGGCATGCTCGGGTTCGGTCCGTTCCCTTACGAAGGCGAGGAAGACCCGGATCTCATCAACGCCGGCAAACAGACGGTCACCGAGATACCGACCACAAGCTATTTCTCGTCGGCCGACAGCTTCGCCATGATCCGCGGCGGACACATCGATCTTTCGATCCTAGGCGCAATGCAGGTCGCCGAGAACGGCGACCTCGCCAACTGGATGATCCCAGGCAAGATGGTCAAAGGCATGGGTGGTGCCATGGACCTCGTCGCCGGGGTCAAAAAAGTAGTGGTGGTGATGGAGCATTCGGCCAAAAGCGAGCCCAAGCTCCTCAAACACTGCACGCTGCCGCTGACCGGCGCGGGAGTGGTCGACATGGTGATCACCGATCTCGGAGTTTTCACCATCGACAAAAAGGGCGGCGGGGGCATGACCCTGATCGAGCTTGCACCCGGCGCGACGCTCGACGAGATCCGCACCAAGACCGAAGCCAGCTACCGCACTTCCAACGCCCTGTAGCGTCGACGTAAACGGCGCGGAACGGGCCGGAAAATGCGGTCGGATTGGTGCAAGAGCGGCCACGAAAGCGTCACAGAGCGATTGCACCCTTTCGCCCTCAGGTTGCAAGTTTGTACCCTTCGACCCCCTCGGTAATGTCAGCCGGGCTTAGCCGGCGAGGATTTTGAGAAAGACGCGTCGTGACCGCGGCCGTTGACATCAAGCGCGTTGGCTTCATCATTTTGGCCTTGGCCGCCGTCGGTATCGGCGCTCTCGTGATCTTGCCATTTCTGATGTCGGCGGACGCGGTGCGCGAGGCGGTCAAGGCCGAAATCCGCGCTGTCACCGGGCTCGACCCCGTGCTGCGCGGCGGAACCTCGGTATCGCTGTTCCCAACGGGGGCGGTGAGCTTCGAGGATGTGATCCTGGGCGATAACCGCACCGGGGCGCCGGCGCTCACGGCCGAGCACGTGATTGCGCGCTTGCGCTTTTTTCCCTTTTTGGCTGGACGCATCGAGATCGCGGACATCTCGCTGGTGCGCCCGACCATCTCAATCATCTTCAATGCCGACCACAGCTCGAACTGGTCGGGCCATATCGAGACGCTGGCGCGCAACCTCAAGCCCGGTCCGGACCGCCCGGCGTCGTTTTCGGAGATCCGAATCGCGGACGGTACCATCATCCTGCGCGACGAGGCGTACGAAATCGTCGAGACGCTCGCGAACGTGGAAATGGCCCTCGCCTGGCCGTCGATCTCCCGAAGCTTTGCCGCCATCGGCCGCTTCGCATGGCACGAGCAGGCAATCGATGCCACGATCAGTCTCACCGATTTCGTCGCCGCGCTGCAGGGCGACCGGTCGGGCCTCAAGATCCGGCTCGCGAGCGCACCGTTCAAGTTCGCATTCGATGGCTACATCAGCTACCGCCCCACGCTCAAAATGGAGGGCACGCTTGCGGCCGATGCCGCGTCCTTGCGTGACGCGCTGCGCTGGGCCGGTCAGCAGCCCCCGCCGGGCGGCGGCTTCGGCCGCTTCGCGCTCAAGGCGCAAACCAACGTGGTCGGCGGCACCATTGGACTTTCGGGGGTCAATATCGAGCTCGACGGCAACGCCGGCGAAGGCGTGCTGACGTTCGATGGGCGGCAAACCTTGCAGGGAACGCTGGCGGCCGAAGGGCTCGATCTGACACCTTACATCTCTGCCGTCCGCTTGCTG
>JAFAHL010000521.1 GCA_019237215.1 Hyphomicrobiales bacterium
TATGGCGGAAATGGATCGCGTGTACCGCGAATTCTTTCCGGTCGACCCGCCGGCGCGCACGGCCTGGTCGATGCAGCTTCGGTTCGGCAACGGTTGCGAAATCGAGTGCGTGGCGTTGGCAAACTGATCGGCAGTCGCCTTCTTGCCACACAGGGCGTATCTCAATTGCAATCAGTCCGCGATCTTGTTCTGCTTTGCCGCTGACCGCGACTCGATGGAGTGAGATTGTCGCGAAGTCGTGCCGGTGGTGACAACCCTACAGCCCGAGGCTTCAAGGCAGCGCATGAAAACTGCCGCACAATCCGTGCTTGCGCTGTTGTTGCTGCTTCTTGCCTCGCCGATTCCCGCTTCAGCACAAGACCCCTCGAAGGTCAGCGTGGTGCTCAATTTTGCGGCGGATGGCGGCGCGGCCGGATTCTACCACGCGTTGGAGCGCGGCTATTTCCGTGAGCTCGGCCTCGACGTGACCATCGAGCCGTCGAAAGGCTCGGCCGACGCCATCACACGCACCGCGAGCCAGGCGTCCGATATCGGGATCGGCGATATCTCGACGCTCGTCGAATTCGCTTCGCGCCGTCCCGAGATTGCGCCGAAGGCCGTTTTCATTCTTCACAACCGCTCGCCGCAGGCGGTGATCGCGCTCAAGAGCAGCGGTGTGGCAAAGCTCACCGATCTGCACGGCCGCATCCTCGGCCGGGGCCTAGCGGACGCGCCCTCGCGCATGTTTCCGGCGTTGGCGAATATTGCCGGGCTCGACACCAGCCGCATCGAAATTCGCCAGTTCAATCCGCAACTGCGCGACACCATGCTGCTCACAAAGCAAGTCGACGCGGTGACGGGGTTCGATTCAACCGTGTTGTTCAACTTGAAAGCGAACGGCGTCGCCGTCGAAGACGCCACCGTCATCTATTACGCCGACAACGGCCTCGACGTATACGGCAACGCCTTCCTCGCCAACCCCGCTTTCTTGCAGGCGCGGCCGGACGCGGTCAAAGCCTTCGTGCGGGCTGCCGCGCGCGGCTGGCGAGATGCCGTCGCCGACCCGGAGGCGGCAATGATATCGCTGGCCAAGCACAACACCCTTGCCAAGCTCGATATCGAGGCTGAACGACTGGCCTGGCTTGGCAGCCATCAGATCGTCACGCCGACGACACGCAAGGACGGAATCGGCGCCTATGACCGCGAGCGTCTCGTCCACAATATCGCTCAAGTCGGCAAGGCCTTCGGCTTGACGCGCATCCCGGAGCTGGCCGAGATTTACGACGACCGCTTTCTCCCGCCGCGCGAGGAGCGCATCCCGCTCAAATAAGTCTCGTCACTGCCATGTCCCTTCAATCTATTCCAGCCGGGACGACGCTGATCATCCGTGGCGGCCGGGCAATACTGCCGCTCGCCGACTGGCACGAGCCGGATACGCTCGACATCGCGATTGCCGGAAACGAGATCGCCGGCATCGCGCCCCGCTTTGCCGCGGTCGCGGACGCCCCGATCGAAGAGCTCGATGCGCGCGGGCATCTCGTGTTGCCCGGCTTCATCAATGCGCATTACCACTCGCACGACGTGCTGGCCAAAGGCACGCTGGAAGAAGTGCCGCTAGAAACCTGGCGTCTCTACGCGCTGCCGCCGCAATATCCGCCCCGCTCGGTGGAAGAGGTACGCGCGCGCACTCTGCTCGGCGCGCTGGAATGCCTGCGCTCCGGCATGACCACGATCCAGGACATGCTTACCCTCTACCCGTTCGAAAGCCGGCATCTCGATGCGGTCATGCAGGCCTACAAAGAGATCGGCATCCGCGTGGTCTTCAGCCTGCAATACGCGGATCGCAAAGGCCTCGAAACCATTCCCTATTGGAAGGACATTTTTCCAAAGGACCTGCATCCGCTGCTATCGAGCGCGGCCGAGCCGGAGCGTCAGCTCGACCTGCTCGCGCACTTCGAGAGCACGTGCCTCGGCGCGCCACCGCGCCCGCGCGTGCATTGGGCGCTGGGTCCCTCGGCGCCGGAGCGTTGCTCCAGCGCCCTGATGGCACGCACGATGGAACTTGCCCGCCGCTACGATATCCCGGTCTATTCCCACATCTACGAGTCGCGCGGCATGGCGTTGCAGGCCCGCCTCACGCTCCGCGAGCATGGCGGTTCGCTCATCAAGCGGCTCGCCGCCGAAGGAGCCCTCGATCCACTGCTCAATCTTGCACATAGCGTCTGGCTCGCGCGAGACGAGATCGATCTTCTGGCGGCGACCGGCACCGGCGTGGTGCTCAATCCGCAAGGCAATCTGAAGATGAAATGCGGAATCCCGCCGATTCGCGCCTTGCAGGATGCCGGCGTGCGCATCGGTCTCGGTTGCGACAATTGCAGCTGCTCGGATGCACAGAACATGTTCATGGCGATGAAGCTGTTCGCGCTCCTTGCCGCGGCGAGCGATCCTTTGCCTGGACCGCCGCAGGCCGCGGCCGCCTTGCGGGCAGCGACCGAGTCCGGAGCCGAAAGCGCACGTCTCGGCCACGCCATCGGGCGGATTGCGCCGGGCTATAAGGCGGACCTGACGGTGATCGACATGAGCGACCCGACCTGGTCTCCGCTCAACAGCGCGGTGCGGCAGCTCGTTCATGTCGAGGCCGGGCGCGGCGTACGCCATGTCATCGTTGACGGAGCTGTCGTCGTGCGCGACCGACGCCTCACGACGATCGATGAGGACGAAATTTATGATGCGGTCGAGGCGGTCATGCCCGGGTTCCGCCGGGACTTCGCCGCCATCTCCGAGCGCGTCAAACGCTTGCAACCCTGGCTCGACGCGGCGCATCAACGCATGGTTTCGACCAAGCTCGAATTCGACCGGATCTACATTCCGTTTTGACGGGCTCGGCCGTTGAATGATCGGCGTCGGCGGTCTCTCCCCCCGCACGCGCGAGAGCAAGCATTGCGCTGCGTTTGGTCGTGCTCTCGCATTCGACCATTCTGGACGCCGCAGGGACAGCTACGATGCGGCGCGATCGACGATGAGCGCAACCGGTCCGCCGCCGTCCGGTCCCTGGTGCTCCGCGCCGCCGGAAACATAGATTTCGGCGTGCCCGACAAGAGCCGCAAGCGCCCCACAGACGAAGGCGCGCGCGTGGCGCGTGGCGGCGATGTCGGAATCGTCCAGCATGGTATGGCGGTGACCGCGCAGCTGTCCGTCGTGGCTGGCCTCGGCCTTGCCGAGCAGAGCAACGAGCCGTCCGCGTTGCGCCGGCGGCAGCTGCCCGGCGCTATCGAGACCGAGGCGCTTGAGCGCGGCGCGCACCGGCTCCACGTCGATCGCATCGCCCATGACGGCATGATCGATCGAGAGCAGCCCCGACCAGGACGGCGACATGCCCATCACCACGATCTCATGGTTGATGAGTTCGATGCCGGCCGAAGCGCTGGCGCGGCCGGACCACAGCGACCAGTTCGCCCCGATGTCGGTGTCGGAGAGCGCCGCCCGATCGATTTCGCCGAGCGCCACCGCTGCGCCGAGCGCGCTGGCGGCGCGCGACAGGCCCATCGACTTCAACGTGTCCCGGGTGGCCACGGCGGCGCCGCGGCGGTCGGCCTCGGCGACCCGCCTTGCGGTCAAGAGCGGACATTTTACCTGGACGAAATGCACGTCCGCCGCATCATCGATGCCTGCGTCGCGCATGGCCGCGCGCACGGCTGCGGCCACTTGATCGACCTGGGGCAGTCGGCCGAGATGCTCGAATGGGAGTGGTGGGGTGGTGGCGCGACCAATCGCGAGCGACGGACCCTCCGTCCCGTCGCCCCCAGCGCGCTCGAACACCAGCCAATGGGGAGCCATGGCGCCTTCGGTGCCTCCAGACATGACGAGGCAGACTCGCGCCGCCTCGTCGGTCGCAAGATGCCGCTCAAACAGCAAGCTCAACGCAAGCGACGCGTGACCGCGCGAAAAGTCGTTGACCAAGCCGTTGCCTTCGGTCTTGGCGAGCACCGCAATGACCCCTTTGGGATCGATGCGTTGCGAAGCAATGGCCGCCTCAATGCCGCTCACGTCGTCGGGCGCCGAGGCGGAGATGCGGTGGACGATGGCGCGGCGGGTCATAGGCGACTCATCGGCACGAGGCCGCTTTGGTGTGACCGACGCCGCCTCGGTGCGATGCGGCGACCCGGCCTACATGTTGAGCTTGAGCGTGCGGGCGTCCTTCGACGGCAGGAACGCGCGGTCGAACACATCCGCGACCGTCGGCGTGCCGGCAAGCCCGTAGGTCTCGGCCAGGAGCTTGATCGCCTTCGTCATGCGATCCGGTTTGATGTCGCCGATGCCGATCTCGTCGGTTTCCGGCGTCACGATGTGAGTCTTGAACGTATAGAGGAGTCGCTGTTTCTCCAGCTCGCCGTTCATGAGCGGCTCGGTCTTCATCATAAGCGCAATC
>JAFAHL010000559.1 GCA_019237215.1 Hyphomicrobiales bacterium
GACCGCCCCCGACCCATCGGCACGACCTTGCCGGGCTCCTGCGCCGCCGCCGGCGGCGACATGCAGTACCGCGCCCAAGCTTCCATCAGCTTGCGACGCTTCATGAGCATGTCGCCGCGGCGATAAGCCTTCTCCGTCGCCGCGCCAATGCTATGCGCGAGGCTCAGCTCGATTGCGTGGTTCGAATGCGCAGTTTGCTCGTGGCTCCAATCGCTGAAGCTAGATCGAAGACCATGTGGGACCGCGCTGTAGCCCATCCCGCGCATCACGCGCACGAGCGCCAAGTCGCTCAGCGGCTTGCCCGGCGCGGCGCCGATGAATACGAGGGCGTCGCCGCCGTCGCCTTCACGAGGTAGCCCGCGCAGGAGCTCGATCGCCTCGGGCGCGAGCGGCACAACATGCTCTTTGCCGCCCTTCATCCTGCGCGCCGGAATGCGCCAGAGCTTCTCGTCGAAGTTGATCTCGCCCCACGTCGCCTCTCGCGCTTCGGTCGAACGCGAGGCGACGTAGGTCAGGAATTCCAAGCACCGCGCCGCCGTCCCCTCGCGCTTGCGCAGCTCAGCTACGAAGGCCGGAATTCCGGCGTAGGGCACCGCCTTGAAGTGACTGACGGCCGTGAGCTTGCTGCGCGAAGGCAACAGCTTGCCGATGATGTCCCAGGAAGCCGGATTATCGCCCGAACGATATCCAGCCGCCTTGGCGTAATCGAGCACGGCGGCGACTCTGGCGCGCACGCGACTCGCGGATTCCGGCCGGTCGTGCCAGACCGGCTTGAGCATCCGCAGAACAATGGGGGTGTCGATCTGCGCGACCGGCAGCGGCCGCAATACCCGGCAGTAATCGCCCGTGGCCGGCTTGCCGGACATCGTGAGGCCCAGGACAGACGCACGCCATTGCGCCACGTGCTTGGGATGTCCCCAGCCGGGCGAATGCGCCCTGAAATAGTCCGTAGCGCATTCGCCGAAGGTGACGGCCCGCGCCTTCGCCGCGATCTCCGCCGCCTTCGCCGCACGCTTCGCATCAATGGGATCAATCCCGCTGCGGATCATCTGCCGCGCCGCCCGCGCTCGCTCCTTCGCCTCGGTGAGCGTAAAATCAGCCGCCGGACCGAGGCCCATCCAGCGCTCGCGGCCGAGACGTTGGTAGCGCAGGAGCCAGCTCGCGTTGGTGGGGCTGACGACTTGCAAGACCAGACCGCGTCCGGCACCATAGCGGCCGGGTTGCTTGAGGAGCTTCGCCACCTTTTTCGCCGTCAACTTCATGGCCGCCATCCTCCAGAAAAACCCCCGACTCAGCAGCCGGAAGCTGGCGGACAATATCGGCACTCAAGGTATGACTGTCTACGAGTGGAAACGGATTTGGCGAGAAAAATTGCGGACTTACACGGAGGCTACCGGATGACTGTGAACCCAACCACGGACGAAGCAATGTCCTACGACCTCGATCAATTCGTGTCGGATTGCCGCGCCATTCTCACCCGCGACGGCGGACCCAAGGGCCGGGAAGAGGTTCGCGTGAAGCTCGAGCAGCTGCTGGCGAACAAGGGCTTCGTCGAGGCCTATTGCGGCGAGCAGGTGCCGCGCGGCTTGAAGGTGCTCTACGAGGACCCAGATCTCGGATTCCAGATCCTCGCCCATATCAACGACAAGGCTCGGGTGTCGCCGCCGCACGACCACGGCGCGTCCTGGGCGATCTACGGCCAGGCCACCCACTACACCGACATGATCGAGTGGGAGCGCGAGGACGACGGCCGCAATCCCGGAGAGGCCAAGCTCAAACCGGTCAAGAAGTATCGCCTGCTGCCGGGGCACGCCGGCATCTATCAGGACGGCACCATCCATTCGATCGACTATCCCGACTACGCCCGCTTCGTCCGCGTGACCGGCACCAACCTCGACAAGATCAAGCGCGTGCGCTTCGATCTCGCCTCGGGCAAGGTCGAGCAGATGACGCCGCAACAAGCGACGTGAGTATGCGAACGGCCGACGCGAATGCCGCCTAAATTGGTGGACGCCGGTGCGCTGAAGGCGATGCTCGCCGACGGGCAGGAGCTGGCGATCGTCGACCTGCGCGAGGAGCTGATCTTCTCGCAAGGCCATCTCCTGTTCGCGCGCTCGGTGCCGTTGAGCCGGCTCGAGCTCAAATTCGCCCGCCTGGTACCGCGGCGAGGGACGCGCATCGTGCTGTGCGACGACGCCGATGGCCTTGCCGAGCGCGCCGCCGATATCCTCGCGCGCGCCGGCTACACCAACCTGCATGCGCTCGACGGCGGCGTTGCGGCCTGGGCCGAAGCCGGGTTCGAGCTGTTCTCCGGCGTCAACGTCCCGAGCAAAGCGTTCGGCGAGTTCATCGAGCACGCGAGCGCCACGCCCAGCATCGACGCTGATGAGCTCGCGCGGCTCATGCGCGAGCGCAGCGACATCGTGGTGCTCGACAGCCGGCCGTTCGACGAATACCAGCGCGTCTCCATCCCCACCGCCGTCAACGTGCCGGGCGCGGAGCTCGTGCTGCGCGTGCGCGACCTCGCGCCGTCGCCGCAGACCACGGTGGTGGTCAATTGCGCCGGGCGCACGCGCAGCATCATCGGGGCTCAGTCGCTGATCAACGCCGGCGTGCCCAACAAGGTGGTGGCACTACGCAACGGCACCATGGGCTGGACGCTCGCCGGCTTTGACTGCGACAGCGGCAAGGCCCGCCGCGCCGGCGAGGTCTCGCGCGAGGGTCTTGCCTGGGCCAAAGCCGCCGCCGAGCGCGTGGCGCGCCGCTTCGGCGTCGCGCGCGTCGATCTCGCCACGGTCGAGCGCTGGCGCTGCGACGACGCGCGCACGCTTTATCTCTTCGACGTGCGCGATCCGCGCGAATACGACGCCGCCCACGTGGCGGGCGCCCTCTCCGCTCCGGGCGGGCAGCTCGTCCAAGCGACGGACCAATATGCCGGCACGCTTGGCGCGCGCATCGTGCTGATCGACCCCGCCGAGGTGCGCGCGGTGATGACCGCGTCCTGGCTGCGGCAGATGGGCTGGCGCGACGTCTACGTGCTGGCGCAAGCGGGCCGCGAGACCGCGCCGCCGGCGGCGCAGATCTTGGGCGACCCACCGCCCTCTGAGCTGCGCATCGATTGCGCCGGCCTTGCCGCGCTGATCGCGCGCAACGCAGCCACCGTCGTCGATCTCTCGGCAAGCCGCGACTACCTCAGGGCGCACATTCCCGGCGCCTGGTTTGCGATTCGCTCGCGGCTAAAACGCGCGCTCGCGAAGATTCCGCCGCAAGGCACGCTGGTGCTCACGTGCGAGGATGGCGTGCTCGCCGGCCGCGCGGCCATCGAGGCGCGTACGCTCGTCGATCGTCCCGTGCGCGCGCTCGAGGGCGGCAACGCCGCGTGGCTCGCGGCCGGATATGCGCTCACGGCCGATGACGGGAGAATGGCGGACGAAGCGGTGGACGCGTGGCTCAAGCCCTACGAGCGGCCGCACGATAAGGCCGCGGCCATGCGCGAATAC
>JAFAHL010000621.1 GCA_019237215.1 Hyphomicrobiales bacterium
CAGTTCGCGCCACACTTCCTTCAGAGCCACACCCCTCGATACCGGGCATGATCGATTTCAACCACTATCTTCAATTGCGCCAGCAATGCGCCGAGCGAGATTTTGGCGAAAAACGAAGGGCCTCGAGCGTCGCGAAGCTCCTCGCCCCTTCTCAGGCGGCCGGGACGGCGAAGAAGTAGCCCATCAACGTGGCCGCAGCCACACGGCCACTGATGGCGACCTTCGTGGAAACGTAGTGAATAGGCCTAGCCAAAAATATTTGAAATTTCAGCGCCTTGCAAGGAGGCGCGTCGGGTAACCAAAGATGGTCGATACGCGGCGGCTGTGGCGATCGCTGTAGACGAAGGCCGGTCCGTCGAGGCGACAGCTTCCGGGCCAAGCGATTTGGAAGCTGGTGTCGGTTTCGTCGAAGGCGACGGGTTCCGGGTCGCCGTCGCGGGCGAGGCGTGCGGCGAGGGTGGTCGGACGGGTCGAGCAGCCAAGCATCGCCGGTTTCGGTGGAGAAGAGGACAAGCTGGTCGGCAGTGACCACGCGTCCGTCACCAGCGGCGGCCCGCCGCTGGATGGAGCGAATCTCGTCGGCGAGTCGAAGTCGAGGGCGGTTGCGCATAGCTTTGCCCGATCTGGTTTGGATCGACCGTTGCGGGGGGCGAAGCGATGGACGTCTTCACCAAGCTGTTCGGCGACTTCCTGGTCTTCGTCTATCACTGCTTCGACCGCATTGTCATTCACGGCTATCTGACGGCCCTGTCGCGACCGGAGCTAGTCGTGCACTTCTTCCGCGACATCGTCGGCGTCGCCGAGGTCAGCAAGGAGGCGCTGAGCCAGCGGACCAACGACTATCGGCGCTGGGTGGAAGCCTATGCGCGCAATCATTCGATCCCGATCGAGTGGGCCGAGAAGGGGGTGCGCAAGGAGGACCACGTGCTGCCGTGGCTCCGCCGCATGGAGAAGCGCGACGCCTATGGCGTCTACTTCATCTTCAGGAGCATGGAGCTAGGGCCGACCTACCGCGTCAGCCTGCCGAAATATCAAAGCAAGGACCCGCATTACCGCATCCTCGCCCATCAGCGCAGCCGCTTCACCCACTACTACTTCTACATCCGCGACGAGGCGCTCGGGCCGATGGTCCTGCTGGTGGCGTCGTTCTTTCCTTTCCAGACCGCCTATTACCTGAACGGCCACAGCTTCATCGAGCAGGAGCTGAGGCGCGCGGGGATAGGCTTTCGCAAGCACGACAACGCCTTCCTCGCCGTCGAGGACGTAGCGGCGCTGCAGGCGGCGGCCGACCGGCTGAGCCCGGAGATCATCCGCCGCCGACTCGATTGCTGGACATTGATGGCTCCTCGCTGAAAGGAGTGGGCAAGTCGGAATTTGGGGGCGGATTAGCGACCGCTCAGGAGGGATCGCGTTTAACCTGAGGGGATGCAGGACACCGATCTTTTCCAGTTGGCCCTTGGTCTTTCGTCGCCTTGGATGGTGACGCGCAGCGAGTTCGCGGCCGAGGACAGTCGGCTCGATTTGTATCTGGATTTTCCGCGCGGCAGCCGGTTCGCCTGCGCGCAGTGCGGACGCGAGGGCTGCGCGGTCCACGACACGAAAGACGAGACCTGGCGGCACTTGGATTTCTTCCAGCACCGCACGCTGTTGCACGCGCGCGTGCCGAGAGTGACATGCCCTGAGTGCGGCGTGCGCAAGGTCGCCACGCCGTGGGCGCGCGCGGGTTCTGGGTTCACGCTGCTGTTTGAGGCCATTGTGCTGACGCTGGCCAAGGCGATGCCGATCGCCAACGCGGCGCGGTTGCTCGGCGAGCACGACACGCGCTTGTGGCGCATCGTCGCGCATTATGTGTGGCGGGCGGTTGAGAAGCTGGATTTGTCTGACGTCCGGCGCATCGCCGCCGACGAGACTTCGGCGCGGCGCGGCCACGACTACATCAGTTTGTTCGTCGACATGGCCAAGCGCAAGGTCGTCTACGTCGCCGAGGGCAAGGACGCGGCGACGGTGACGGAATTCGCGGATTTCCTCGAGGCGCACGGCGGCAAGCGCGAGGCGGTGACCGACGCCAGCATCGACATGGGGGCGGCGTTCGCGGCGGGGATCAAAGAGAACTTCCCCAACGCCGAGATCACGTTCGACAAATTCCACGTCATCAAGCTCGCCAACGAGGCGGTCGACCAGGTGAGGCGCGAGGAAGCGAGGAACAACTTCCAGATCAAGGGCCGGCGGTACATCTTCCTCAAAAACGTCGATCATCTGACGCTGGAGGAAAAGGAGGCGCTGTCCCGGTTGGAAGCGCAGAATCTGGACACGATCCAGGCGATGCAGATCCGCATGAACCTGCAACAGCTGTTCGCGATGAGCGCCCGATCGGCTCGTCTTTTCCTCGACCGCTGGAACGTCTGGGTTGAAGTGTGCGACCTCGGGCCGATGAAGAAGCTGGCCAAGACGATCATGGCCAAGTCGGAAGGCATCCTCAGATCGATCGCCACCGGCCTGTCCAACGGCGTCCTGGAGGCCATCAACGGCAACGTCCAGGCCGCCAAGCGCAAGGCCAAGGGCTACCG
>JAFAHL010000743.1 GCA_019237215.1 Hyphomicrobiales bacterium
AGCTAAATCTCCAGAAAGTCGCAAGCATTAGGGCCTAGGTACGGGAAGTGTAACGTCGCCACAAAATATTCCATAATATCTCTTATGCGAATCCCCGTAGCCGCACGCATATCCAGGCTTGACGGATCCACGTCGCACCCAGACCGACCTTTCAGCCGAGCGCGTGCGCGGACTATCGGCCGCCCTCAATGCGTTGCGGGACAGATAGGGGCCGGCACTGTATGGTCCGCCGTCGTCCACCCCCTGTCGTCGATCCTGCGATGACTCCTTCCCGCGACATCGCCCGGCTGCTCGAGATCATGGCGGCGCTGCGCACGCCCGGCACCGGCTGCCCCTGGGACCTGCAGCAGACCTTTGAAACGATCGCGCCTTACACCATCGAGGAGGCTTACGAGGTCGCCGACGCCATTGCACGCGGCGACCGCGACGACTTGCGCGATGAATTGGGCGATCTCTTGCTCCAGGTCGTCTTCCATGCCCGCATGGCGCAGGAACAAGGGGCCTTCGACTTTGCCGACGTCGTCGAGAGTCTCACCGAAAAGCTCGTGCGGCGCCATCCGCACGTGTTCGGCGAGGAGCGAGGTCTCACGGCAAAAGCGGTGGAGGGCTTGTGGGAACGCATAAAACGGGCGGAGCGAGCGCAAAAGGGCAACGGGCCAAGCGGCAAGGAGACCGCAAGCACCCTCGCCGGGATTGCGGTCGCGCTCCCTGCCCTCACCCGTGCGCTCAAACTGCAGGCCAAGGCCGGCGAGGTCGGCTTCGATTGGAACGACCCGCTCGCGGTGCTGGCCAAGATCCGCGAGGAGGCGAACGAAATCCAGACCGAGCTCGCTGCCGGCAATCGTGCCACCGCAGGTGCCGAGGTCGGCGACCTGCTGTTCGCGGTGGTCAACCTCGCCCGCCATCTCGATGTTGATCCGGAAGCGACGCTGCGTGCCACAAATCAGAAATTCGAGCGCCGCTTTGCCGCGATCGAACGGGCCCTGGCTGAAAGGGGCAAGACTCCGCAGGCGGCGACGCTCGAGGAGATGGACGAGCTCTGGAACGAGGCTAAGGCCGCCGAGCAGGCGCTGCCCTCCGGAGAGTCACGGTAACGTCTGACGTCGCGGCTCCTGCGGGAAGCACCTGTGCCAGCCATCATTCGCGGTGATAATCTCCCGTCGCGATCACGTCGGCCCTGCCGGGCTCTCGCCGCGATGATTCCTCGCATGCGAATGCTTCCTCGCCTCTTCGCCGCCGCACTTGCCGCAACACTGGCCGTACCGGCCGCCGCCCAGCAATGGCCAACGCGCGCGCTCAGGATCGTAACCGGGACGCCGGTGGGGGGCAGTCCGGATTTCGTCAGTCGGTTGCTCGCCGAAAGGCTCAGCGAGCGCCTGGGCCAAGCAGTTTTCGTTGAAAACTCGGCGACAATTGGCGTGGCCGCCTGGAACACCGTCGCCAAATCGCAGCCCGACGGATACCTCGTGAGCATGTTGACCGGCGCCTTCTCCGCGCGCGCCGCAGTGGCCAAGGCGCTGCCCTATCATCCGATCAAGGATTTCGCCTTCATCACGCTGATCTCCGGCTATCCGATGGTGGTCGCCACTGCCCCGAATTCGCCGGTCAAGTCCTTTCCCGATCTCATCGCCCGCGCCAAGGCCGCGCCATTCGACGTGACCTATGGGATGAACCTGCCCGGCAGCGTGCACCATCTCACCGGCGAACTGATCAATGTCGAAGCCGGCACTTCGCTGCGAGGCATTCCTTACCGGGGCAATACCCAGATCGTGCAGGACCTGTTGGGCGGCCGCCTCGACGTCATGATCGAAACCGGCACGATCGCATTCGCCCAGATCAACGGCGGCATGTTGCGCGGATTGGCGGTTTCCTCGCGCAAGCGTTTTGTGCTCGAGCCCGACATCCCGACGATCGCCGAGACGCTGCCCGGCTTCGAGGTCATGTCGTGGCTCGGCCTGGCCGCGCCTGGCGGCACCCCGCGCCCCATCATCGATCGACTCAATCGGGAGGTCGGCGAAATTCTCAAGCTGCCTGACATTCGTGACAAGCTCGCGATCGTCGGCAACGTCCCGATGCCGTCTACGCCCGAGCAGATGCAAGACCATATCGAGCGTGACGCCGCCCGCTGGAGCCGCGTCGTCGATATCAAGGGCATCGAGAAATATTGAGCCGTCCGCGCGTCATCTCTGATCGATGTTCATCAGTGCGAGTGCGTGTGGGACCAACCGAACCTTGCCTTCGTCTTCTCCGCGTTCGCGGGATCGGTGCGAACCGTGATTGCGAGCGCGCCATCCTCGCGCAGCGCCTTGGTCATGACTTCGGTGTGTCGATGCAGCCAGCTCAAGCCCGCACCATCGGCCACGTCGAGGACGAGATCGAGGATCACCCGTCGCGCGGCGAGCCGACGCTCGACCTCGGCGGCTAACTCGTCGAGTCCCTCCCCGCTTCGCGCCGAAACGAGCACCGGATGCCGTCCGGCGGGCTGGCGCTCGGCGCGATTGTACACGGCTGCACGGGCATCGCGATCGAGCCGATCGATCTTGTTCCAAACCTCCACCGGCTCCGCGCCGTCCCGCACGGCGATGCCGAGTTGGGACAAGACCGCTTCGACGTCGAGCGCCTGCGCTTCGGCGTCCTCGTGCGACACGTCGCGCACGTGCAGGATCAGGTCGGCTTCGATCACCTCTTCCAGCGTCGCGCGGAACGCCGCCACCAACATGGTCGGCAGATCCGAAATGAATCCAACGGTATCGGAGAGGATGACGCGCAATCCCTTCGGCAGATCGACCGCCCGCAAGGTCGGATCGAGCGTGGCGAACAGCATGTCGGCGGAGAGCACGCTCGCCTGGCTCAAGCGATTGAACAGGGTTGATTTGCCGGCGTTGGTGTAACCCACGAGCGCCACGATCGGATAGGGCACGCGCTTGCGGCTGTCGCGGTGGAGCTTGCGCGTACGCTTGACCTTGTCCAACTCAGTCTCGATACGGGCGATGCGCTCCTCGATCATGCGCCGATCTGTTTCGATCTGGGTCTCACCGGGTCCGCCAAGGAAACCGAAGCCGCCGCGTTGGCGTTCAAGGTGCGTCCAGGAGCGCACCAACCTGCTCTTCTGATAGGTAAGATGGGCAAGCTCCACCTGCAGCGCGCCTTCGCGGGTGCGGGCGCGGCGGCCGAAAATTTCCAAGATCAACCCTGTGCGGTCGAGCACCTTGGCGTCCCAGGCCTTTTCAAGATTGCGTTGCTGTACGGGCGAGAGCGCGCAACCCATCACGACGATCCCCGCGTCGTCGGTTTTGACCAGGCCGGCGATCTCCTCGAGCTTGCCCTTGCCGACGAAAGTCGCCGGGCGGATCTCGCCGAGAGGTACGATGCCGGATGAGATCACGTTGAGGTCGATGGCACGAGCAAGCCCAACCGCTTCGTCGAGCCTCGCGGCGGGCGAGCGCAACGCGGCTTTGGCGCGCGCGTCTGCGGCCGGCCTCAAGCGGGAACGCAGGTGCGGTTCGATGACGAGCGCGCGCCCGGTTTCCGAGCCCTGCCGCGGGCTCAGTCGGTCGCTGTGGCTATCGAACCGGCGCGGCTCCAATCAAACCTTTTCCGCGACCGGTGCTTCCTCGGCACCTTCGAACAGCTGAATCGGATGACCCGGCATGATGGTCGAGATGGCGTGCTTGTAGACGAGTTGCGAATGCCCGTCGCGCCGCAGTAACACGCAGAAGTTATCGAACCAGGTTACCACGCCCTGGAGCTTCACTCCGTTCACCAGGAAGATGGTGAGCGGGGTCTTGTTCTTGCGGACGTGGTTAAGGAAGGTGTCTTGGAGATTTTGTGAGCGGTCTGCCGCCATTGCCGTTGTTCCATTTTCTCGCTCGCAGGCCCCTTCCCGCGAGGCTTATTGCCAAGTCGCTGTGCCCTTGTTCTAACCGCGCGCACTCAAACACGACCCGGACCCCGCCATTACAGGCCACGTCCGCGGGCGGCGCAAGCACAAGTTGGTGGCAGAGCGTACCGCAGAGGGGTGCCTCGGTACGGCGGGTCGTTCCGTTCAAGTCCACTCGGCATGGTGGTGGAACTCGGCCCGCAACGCGGTCGCAACCGACCCCGGCGCCCCATTGCCCACCGGGCGGTCGTCGATGCGAACGACCGGCATGACGATCTGGCTGGCCGACGTCAGGAAGGCTTCGCGGGCGCCGTAGGCCTCTTCGACCGTGAAGGAGCGTTCCTCGAACTCCAGCCCCTGGGCCCTGATCACGTCGATCAATACGGTCCTGGTGATGCCCCGTAAAATTCCGTTATCGGCCGGCCGCGTCACCACCTTCCCACTCCTGGTGACGATCCAAGCATTGCTCGACGAGCCCTCGGTGACATGGCCTCCCCCATCGACGAACCACGCCTCCTTCGCGCCCTTCTCCCGCGCCGCTTGTTTTGCCAGCACGTTGGGCAGCAGCGAGATCGATTTGATATCGACGCGCTGCCAGCGGTTGTCGGGCACGGTGATAACGGCAATGCCGTCGGCGGCAATGCGCTCATTGCCCACGACATCGATGCCGTGAGCGGTGACCACCACGCTCGGGCGGGTCCCCGGCGGCGGAAAGCCGTGGTCGCGGGGCGCCACCCCGCGCGTGATTTGCAGATAGATGATGCCGTCGCGCACCCGGTTTCGCCGTATGCATTCGCGCATCACGATCGCGAGCGCGGCCTCCGACATCGGCATCTCGATGCGCAGCTCTTGCAGCGAGCGCTTGAGGCGGGCCAAGTGGCGGCGCTGGTCGATGATGCGGCCGCCCCTCACCTCGCAGACCTCGTAGACGCCATCCGAGAATTGGTAGCCGCGATCCTCGACATGGACCGCAGCTGCGCGCTGCGGCAGATAGCGACCGTTCACATAGGCGATGCGTGACATCACAAATCGGGCGGTGAAGGACGAGCAACAGAATATGGATAATGCATCGCCTCTCGCCTTGGTCCTCCGTCGTCAGTCTATTCCGAGCGCCTTGAGCTTGCGGTGCAGCGCCGAGCGCTCCATACCGACGAATTCGGCCGTGCGGGAAATGTTGCCACCGAACCGGCTGATCTGGGCGACCAGGTATTCGCGTTCGAAAACCTCGCGCGCGTCGCGCAACGGCAATCCCATGAGATGTTCGCCGCCATCGCTACCGGGCATGGAGGGAACCATGGAGCCTACGTCCTGCGGTAGCATGTCGGCGTTGATCACCGCCTCGGCATCGCCGCCGGCGAGGATCATCAGCCGCTCCACGTTGTTGCGCAACTGGCGCACATTGCCCGGCCAGTCGTGCGATTGCAGCACGGCCATGGCGTCGTCGCCGATCAGGCGCTTGGGCAGGCCGGTCGCCTGCGAGATCTGATCCATGAAGTATTCGATGAGATTGGGAATGTCCTCGCGCCGCTCCGCCAGCGGCGGCACACGGATCGGCACGACCGAAAGGCGGTGATAGAGATCCTCGCGGAACTTGCCCGCGGCGATCTCGGCTTCGATGTTGCGGCCGGTCGAGGATATGATGCGCACGTCGACCTGGACCTTGTTGGTGCCGCCCACGCGCTGGAACGTCTGCTCGACCAGCACCCGCAAGATCTTGTTCTGCGTCTCCCGCGGCATGTCGGCAATCTCGTCGATGAACAGCGTGCCGCCATGCGCTTCTTCCAGCGCGCCGACCTTGCGCCCCTGCCCATTCGTCGGCTGCTCTACGCCGAACAGTTCCACCTCCATGCGTTCCGGCATCATCGCCGCCGCATTGATCACGATGAACGGACCATTGGCGCGAGTCGAATGGCCGTGAATCGCGCGCGCAGTCAGTTCTTTGCCGGCACCGGCGGGTCCAACAATCAAAATACGGCTGTTGGTGGGAGAGATTTTTTCCACCGTCTGGCGCAGCTGGTTCATGGACGACGACTTGCCGACCAGCGTCGAAGGTGCGAGCTGCTTGAGCGCCTTGACCTCGCGCTTGAGCCGCGAGGTCTCGAGCGCCCGCTGGGTGACCAGCACCAGCCGGTCGGCCTTGAACGGCTTCTCGATGAAGTCGTAGGCGCCCTGCTTGATCGCGGCGACGGCGGTTTCGATGTTGCCGTGACCCGAAATCATCACGATCGGCAGTTCGGGATGCTGAGCCTTCATCGCGTCGAGCAGCTGCAGACCGTCGAGCCGGCTGCCTTGCAGCCAGATGTCGAGGAAGACCAGATTGGGCCTGCGGCTGGCAACGTGGGCGAGCGCGTCGTCGCTGTCGCGCGCCGAGCGCGTGATGAAGCCTTCGTCCTGCAGGATGCCGGAAACCAGTTCCCGGATATCCGCTTCGTCGTCGACAATGAGGATGTCATCGGCCATGGCTTAAACGTTGGTTGCAAGTTGAGGGGTCTGAGGTTGAGGCGCGGAACGAGATTCGCCCGAGCTCGCGGCTTCGGCGGCAAAGCGCAGACGCACCCAAGCACCGCGCTGGCCGGGAATCTTGTCGGCAGCATCGCGCAGCTCGATGCGTCCGCCGTGTTCTTCCAGGATGCGTCCGACGATCGCCAGACCGAGCCCGGTGCCCTTGTCGCGGGTCGTGACATAGGGTTCGAGCAGCCGGCTACGGTTCTCCTTCGGCAATCCGATCCCATTGTCGATCACGTCGACGATGATGTCGTTGCCTTCGCGACCCGCCCACACGCGGATACGTCCGCGGCCGAGTTCTCCCGCCGGTACCGCGGCGATGGCTTCGGTGGCGTTCTTGATGATGTTGGTGAGCGCCTGCGAGATGAGCCGGCGGTCGAAATGCGCCGGCATGGGGTCTTCTGCGATCTCCAGATCGATGGCGATGTCGGCGTTGCCGACGCGCTGCAGGAACACCACCTGGCGCACCGTATCGGCCACGTCCTCGGCCGTCATCACCGGCTTGGGCATGCGGGCAAAGCGTGAGAACTCATCCACCATGCGTTTGATGTCGTCGACCTGGCGCACGATGGTGTCGGTGCATTGCTGGAACACGCCACCGTCGTCCTTGATCATATTGGCGTATTTCCGGCGCAGGCGTTCGGCGGAAAGCTGGATCGGCGTCAGCGGATTCTTGATCTCATGCGCGATGCGGCGCGCGACGTCGGCCCAGGCGGAGGTGCGCTGCGCGGCTACAAGCTCGGTGATGTCGTCGAGCGTCACCACATAACCGCCCTCGGCCGCGCCCGACTGCTCGCTCGTCACTCGTACCGACAGGTTGCGCTCCTGGCCGTTGCGATTGATCGTCACCTGACCCTGAACCAGTCGCTGCAGTCCGGAGCGCGCGGCCGCAAACATGCCGGCGAGCTCGGGGACGATATCGGTCAGCGGCCGCCCGAGGGCGTCGGCTTCGGTACGTCCGATCAGTCGTTCCGCGGACCGATTCAAAATGCTGATGCAGCTCTCGGCGTCGACACCGATGACGCCGGCGCTCGCTCCGGCCAACACGGCTTCGGTGAAACGACGGCGGCTATCGATCAGGTCACGCGCACGTACGATGTCGTCACGCTGGGTCCGCAGCTCCTGCGTCATCTTGTTGAAGGTTTCGCCCAGCTGGGCGAGGTCGCCCTCGGAGCGTCGGGTGGGCACTTGAACGTAGAGATTGCCGGTCGAGACCACCTGAGCTGCGCCGATCAGGCGGCGGATCGGAGCCACCAGGTAGTTGGCGAAGTTCAGTCCAATCCACACCGCCGACAGCAGCACGATGAGCGCGATCAGCGTGTACATCAATCCGAATGCGATCTGAATGCCGATCTGGCGTGCCGAGAGATCGGCATACTGAGCGACGCTAGCCTGGGTCGCCCGCAGTTGCGCGAGCACGCGCGGATCGAGCAGGCGTGCAATGTACAGATAGAGGTCGTTGTAGCCGCGCAGCTTGATGATGGCGGCGACGTAATTGTCATCGAGGAACATCGCCACTTGCGGCTCGGTGTCATTGATGGCGGCCAGCACCTCGGCTGACGGCTTGACGAAGGCCTCGTTGATTTGTGGATCCACCTGGTCGACGACGTTGAGGTCCTTGTCGAGCAGCATGACGGCCGGCAGTCCGCGGATCGAGGCTTGAACCGCGAGGAATTGATGGAACTGCTCGCGCGACTGGTCGAACAAGGGCTTGGCGCGCGCGAGTTCGATAGCGATGGCGATGCTGTCGGCACGCACGAACTGGACGTGTTCGCGCACATAGGCATCGGCCACGATCAACGAATTCTCGATGAGCGACTGCGTCTGCTGCGAGAACAGGCGGTCGAGACCGCGGTGGAGCGTTACGCTGGCGACCACGGCAACCACGATCACGGGGACCGCAGCGATGATGGAGAACAATGCGACGATGCGCACGTGCAGTCGCGCCGCCGCGCGCCCGCGACGCCTCGCCTGCACGACCCCCCACACCTCGCGGGCGATCACGAGTACCAGAAGAAAGACCGTGACCGCGTTTGCGAGCAGCAGAGTGACCACGACCTCGTGCGTGGGCGCTATCGGCGTGAGGCCGGCGAGCACGACGAAGGTCAGCAATGCCGACAGCAGCGCCAGCGCAACAGCGGCAAGGCCGAGCGCCCGAGAGATCCATCCCGACGCCGGCGCTGCGGCGGCGGTGGCGAGTTCGGTGGTGGCGGCTTCGCCGACGTTAATCATCGACGCATCTCGTCCCAAACGGGAACCCGACGGAGCGTGAAAATGCGCCCGTTTAGGTGCCCCCCATTGATCGATGGTCGTCTGGCATTGATGCTTTTATACAACAATGTTGCCGAATTGCGACAATTCCGAGGCGCGTTATATCGCGCTGTGGCGAATCGGCATCATCAAAAAAAGCCCCGATAGCCAGGGGCATTAGCCGCTGCTGCGGAAAACTTGAATGTCGAGATCGCGGATTTTCTTACGCAACGTGTTGCGATTGACCCCGAGCAAGTCTGCGGCGCGGATCTGGTTGCCGCGAGTGGCTGCAAGCGTCACCGACAGGAGCGGATGCTCGATCTCCCGCAGCACCCGGTGGTAGAGGCCGGGCGGCGGCAATCCGTCGCCGAAGCTCGCGAAATAAGAGGTCAAATGCCGCTCGACGGCGGATGAAAGGCCCTCCTCCGAACGCGGCTCGTCGTTGGTGGAAACCATTGCGGGCTGGGACAGCTCGGCGTCCACCACGGCAGCCGAGATGGTCTCCTGCGGATAGAGCGCGGCCAGCCGGCGCGCGAGGTTTTCAAGCTCACGCACATTGCCTGGCCAGCGGTGATGCTTGAGGCGCTCGAACGCCGCCGGCTCGAGCTGCTTGCCCGGCAGCCCTTCGCGCTCGACCTGGGCGAAAAAGTGCCGGATCAGATCCGCGACGTCTTCGGTGCGTTCACGCAATGGTGGCAAACGCAACGGCACCACATTGAGCCGAAAGAACAAATCCTCGCGGAACAGCCCCTGTTGGATGAGGATACGCAGGTCCTTGTTGGTGGCTGCGATGATACGCACATCGGCCTTGATCGGGGTGCGCCCGCCCACCGTGGTATATTCGCCCTGCTGCAGCACGCGCAGAAGCCGCGTCTGCGCCTCCATCGGCATGTCGCCGATCTCGTCGAGGAAGAGCGTGCCGCCTTCGGCCTGCTCGAAGCGGCCTGAGCTGCGGGTGTTGGCACCCGTGAACGCGCCTTTCTCGTGACCGAACAGTTCGGACTCGATGAGGTCGCGCGGGATCGCGGCCATGTTGATGGCCACGAATGGACCGCTGCGGCGCTTGCCGTAGTCGTGCAGCGCGCGCGACACCAGCTCTTTGCCGGTCCCGGACTCGCCCGAAATCATCACCGTGAGATCGGTCTGCATCAGCCGCGCGAGCACCCGGTAGATTTCCTGCATCGCGGGCGAACGTCCGACCAGCGGAATGGAGTCGAAGTCGTCCGGCTTCGCGGCCGGCCGCGGGCGCTCCTTCGGCTCCGCCAATGCCCGGCCGACGATCCCGATGAGTTCCTTGAGATCGAACGGCTTCGGCAGATATTCGTAGGCGCCCCGCTCGGATGCGCGCACCGCGGTCATGAACGTGTTCTGTGCGCTCATGATGATCACGGGAAGCTCAGGGCGCAACTTTTTGATGCGCGGCAACAGGTCGAATGCGTTCTCGTCCGGCATCACCACGTCAGTGATGACGAGATCGCCTTCCCCTTGACTGACCCAGCGCCACAGCGTCGCGGCATTGCTGGTCGAGCGCACTTCGTAGCCTGCGCGCGACAGCGCTTGGTTGAGCACGGTGCGAATCGCCGCATCGTCGTCGGCAACCAGAATGTTTCCAGCGGGCATTGGCATCCCTCTTCAGGCAGCGTCGCCCGGCTCGGCGTCGTCGCCCAAGAACATGGGCATGAGCACACGAAAGATCGTACGTCGCGGTTGCGACTCGCATTCGATGATCCCGCCGTGATCGCCGACGATCTTGGATACCAGCGCGAGGCCGAGGCCCGATCCAGTCGGTTTCGTCGTCACGAACGGGTCGAAGAGGTGGGGCAACAGATCTTCGGGAACGCCCGGTCCATTGTCCTTGACGCAGAATTCGAGCGGCAGCGATACGCGCGTCTTGCTGCCCGGCAGCGACAGGCGCACGCCTGGTCGAAACGCGGTCGAAAGCCCAATCTCGCCGTCCGCCGCGTTCTCCCCGATCGCTTCGGCGGCGTTCTTCACGAGATTGAGGAAGACCTGGACGAGCTGATCGCGATTGCCGAGCACAGGCGGCAGCGACGGATCGTAGTCCTCGACGAACTTGATGTGACGCGCGACGCCCGAATGCGTGAGGTGCTTCACGTGCTCGAGCACGGCGTGGATATTGACGGATTCGCGCTCGATCGGCCGCTCGTCGGTGAATACTTCCATGCGGTCGACCAGTTTCACGATGCGGTCGGCTTCATCGCAGATCAGCCGCGTCAAAGTGCGATCATCGTCGCCGACCGATTGTTCGAGCAGTTGCGCTGCGCCGCGGATGCCCGAGAGCGGGTTCTTGATCTCGTGCGCGAGCATTGCCGCGAGCGCGATCACCGAACGCGCGGCGCCGCGATGGGTGAGCTGGCGGTCCATTTTGTCGGCGATCGTGCGCTCCTGCAGCATGACGACCACATGGTCCGGCCGCTCCGGCAACGGCGCCACGTACAAGTCGACCAGGCGCTCGCCGGGATTGCGCGGCGTGCCGAGATCGACCTTGTACTCGTTGACCGCTGCGCCGCGCGCGCGCACTTGGTCGACGAGCGCGAGCAATGGGCTTCCGAACGGCACCAACTCGCCGAGCATATGACGCCGCAACAGCCGCAAAGATGCTTCGAAAAAGGATTCTGCCGCCGCATTGGCGTTTGCGATCCTTCCGTCGGCCGCGACCATGATCACGGGATGCGGCAGCGCGTCGAGCACGGCATCCGAAGTGCCGGAGGGAAGTGTGGGCATCGGCTCGAGCCGGCTCACGCGGCTTTCCTCTCGCTGCCCCACGGCGTGTGGCGCGTTTTTTGCGGGCAAGCCCAGTCGCTTTCGCCGCGCCGCGCCCCCAAGGCAAAATCGGCATAGGCATCGGCCAAATGCCGGCGGACCGCGGCCGGATCGTCGGCCGTCAGCACCCGGGCGCGATGTGCCTTGAGCACGGCATCGGGTATAGCTGCGGTCTCGGCCGCGGCACCGAGCGCCCAGCCGAGATGCTTGCGCGCATGGCGGCGGCCGATGGCGTGGCCGTAGTGCGAGAGCATCTCGTCGTAAAGGCGATCGATGATGGCGAACTGGATGGCGAGCGGCGGTGCGCTTTCGGCCCGGCGGACGGCAAGGTAGCGGCCGACCTGCCCCGCCAGCCACGGACGGCCTTGGGCGGCACGCCCGATCATCACCGCGTCGGCACCGGAGGCCGCAAGCGCGGCCACAGCATCTGCGCAAGTGCCGATGTCGCCGTTCACCGCAACCGGAATTGAAACGCTGTCCTTGACGGCCCGCACCGCCACCCAATCGGCGCTGCCGTTGTAAAACTGGCAGCGCGTTCGCCCGTGCACGGTGATCAGACGCACGCCCGCGTCTTGCGCGCGGCGCGCGAGCTCGGGCGCATTGATGGTGCGATGGTTCCACCCCAGCCGCATCTTCAGCGTGACCGGCACGGACACCGCGGCGATGGTGGCATCGATCAATGACAGGGCGTGGTCGAGATCGCGCATCAGCGCGGAGCCCGATTGCCCGCCGGTCACCTGCCGCGCCGGGCAACCCATATTGATGTCGATGATGGCAGCACCACAGGTTTCGGCGATACGCGCGGCCTCCCCCATCCAGCGCGCCTCGCAGCCGGCCAACTGCACCACGTGCGTGCGCAGACCGCGGCCCTCGGCGCGCAGCCGCGCGTCGGGGCGGCCCTCCGCGAGCGCCGCGCTCGCCGTCATTTCGGAGACCACCAAGCCCGCCCCGAGATCAGCCGCGAGGCGCCGAAACGGAGCGTCGGTTACTCCCGACATCGGCGCTAAAATCACCGGGTTCGGCAGCGTGATACTGCCGATGACGACCGGCCGGAGGCGGGAAAGAGGCACCACTGGAGGCACTTAGCGTCCTTGCACACGAATTAGGCGTCATTTTCGAACTGCATAGAGTTTAGCCAATCCGGGCCAATGCGCAAGTGCTGCACTGCAAAAATCCCCATTTTGATCCGAGCGGCGCGCGGTCGAATGAAATGGAGTTTGCGGCCCGGCCGGGACGCGCTAAGCCAAGATCGGACGTCGTTTTTCGGATCGAGAGCGTATGGCAGGCAAGGTCGCAGCCGTGGTCGTGGCAGCGGGCCGCGGGCTGCGCGCGGGCGGGGATTTGCCCAAGCAATACCGGGACGTCGTGGGCGAGCCGGTGATCCGCTCGAGTCTGGCCCTCTTCGCTCGGCATGATGCGATCTCTTTCGTGCAACCGGTGATCCATCCCGATGACGCCGCCCTGTTCCAGGCAGCGAGCGCCGGCCTCGATTTGTTGCCGCCGGTGGACGGGGGAGCATTGCGCCAAGCCTCGGTGCGTGCCGGCCTCGAGGCGTTGCGGGCTCACGCTCCCGACCTCGTGCTGGTGCACGACGCGGCCCGGCCGTTCGCGTCCCATGCCCTCGTTACGCGGGCGATCGCCGCCGCACGCGCGAGCCGAGCGGCCGTCCCCGTCGTCGGCGTGGCTGACACCGTCAAAACCGTCGATGCAACAGGCTGCGTGACCGACACGATCGACCGCGCGCGTGTGCGCTTGGTGCAGACCCCGCAAGCTTTCGGTTTTGCCGCCCTGCTGGAGGCGCATCGCCGGGCGCAAGCAGCGGGTCGCGACGATTTCAGCGATGACGCCGCGCTGGCCGAATGGGCGGGCGTCAAGGTCGGCACGTTCGAGGGTGAGGCCGGAAACGTCAAGCTCACCACCGACGAGGATTTCACCCGCGCCGAGACCGCCAGGCTCGCAGCCTTAGGCGACGTGCGCACCGGGTTCGGCTTCGATGTTCACCAATTCGGCGAAGGCGATCATGTCGTGCTCGGCGGCGTGCGCATCTCCCATCGGCGTGGGCTGTCCGGACATTCCGACGCCGACGTTGTTCTTCACGCCCTCGTGGACGCCATCCTCGGAGCGCTCGCCGACGGCGACATCGGCGTGCATTTCCCTCCGACCGATCCGCGGTGGCGCGGCGCCTCCTCCGATCGGTTCTTGGCCTTCGCGGTCGATCGCGTGCGCGCACGGGATGGGCGCATCGCCCATCTCGACGTCACCATCGTGTGCGAAGCGCCGCGCATCGGCCCTCACCGCGATGCGATGCGTGCCCGTATCGCTGAGATCGCCGGCATTCCGATCGAGCGCGTCGGCGTGAAGGCGACCACGAGTGAAAAAATGGGATTTACCGGCCGTGGCGAGGGCCTGGCGGCGTTCGCCAACGCGACCGTGCGACTGCCGTGGAGAGAGCGGCTCTAAATGGCGGATCAGGAGTTGAGTGAAGCGGCGCGCGCGCTGCTCGACCTCTGTCGAGGCAAGAGGCTCACGCTCGCCTCGGCGGAATCGTGCACCGGCGGCCTCCTGGCGGCGACGCTGACCGAGATTCCTGGCTCGTCCGACGTGTTCGAGCGCGGCTTCGTCACTTATAGCAACGAAGCCAAACGCGCCATGCTCGGCGTTACGCCGATGACGCTGGCGGGGCATGGCGCGGTGAGTCGCGAGACCGCCGAAGCCATGGCGGCGGGGGTGCTCGCGCATGCCCCGGTCGATCTTGCGGTATCGATCACTGGTATCGCCGGACCGGGCGGCGCGGTACCGGGCAAGCCGGTCGGGCTCGTTTATCTCGCCGCCGCCTCGCGCAGCGGCCGACTGCTTCAGCACGAGCGTAAATACGGCGACATCGGACGCGCCCAAGTGCGCCGGGCCTGCGTCATCGAGGCGCTGGCAATGCTGGGCGAGCTCGCCGCGAGCGAACGCGCCAAGCCGCCAAGCTCGTTAGGCTGAAATGCGTCTGTGCCGGGCACGGCCACTCACCGTGCGTAGACTATGTCGGCCCGTCGCTCGAAGGCCGCGGCAAAGCGGCGGAAGGCGGCGTCGAACATCGTGCCCATCAGCAGGCTCAGCGTCCGGCTCTTGAACTCATACGAAATGAAAAATTCCACCCGGCAGGTTTTCTCGCCGGTTGGGTGAAAGATCCAACGGTTTTCGAGCCTGCTGAAGGGGCCTTGGAGATACTCGACCAGGATGTGCAAATTTGGCCGGTCGAGCGTGACCCGGCTGGTGAAGGTCTCATGAATGAACTTGTAGGCAACCGTCATGTCGGCGATGATGACCTCAACGCCTTCGGGCTCGGGGATACGCTGGCGGACCTTGAGCGAGCGGCACAGCGGCAGGAATTCCGGATAGCGCTCCACGTCGGCCACGAGATCGAACATGTGAGCGGCGGAATGCCGCACCCGGCGCGTGGTAGAGAATTCGGGCATCAACTCCTTCCCGACGTTGCAAGGAACGCGATCAAGGGCAGCCCCAATCGTGCGGCCGGGCGCCGCGTCAATATCGTCTGACCCGCGCCGGCGCAGCCGACGGCCGTCACGCGGCGCATTGATCCGTCAGGTGCGCGCGAGCTTGGCATCGCGAGCCGCCTTGAGCCGCGCGAAGTCCTCGCCCGCATGGTGCGAGGAGCGCGTGAGCGGCGAGGAGGAGACCATCAAAAATCCCTTGGCGTAGGCGATGGTCTCGTAGGCCTTGAACTCTTCGGGCGGCACGAAGCGCACGACCGGATGGTGCTTGCGGGTCGGCTGCAGGTACTGGCCGATGGTGAGGAAGTCGACGTCGGCAGCGCGCAGGTCGTCCATGACCTGGAGAATCTCGTTCCGCTCCTCGCCGAGCCCGACCATGATGCCGGACTTGCTGAACATCGCGGGGTCGAGCTCCTTGATCCGCTGCAGCAGGCGGATCGAGGCGAAGTAACGCGCGCCGGGTCGCACGGTGAGATACTTCGAAGGCACGGTCTCGAGGTTGTGGTTGAAGACGTCGGGCCTTGCCGCCGCCACCGTCTCGACCGCGCCCTCCTTGCGCAGAAAATCGGGCGTAAGCACTTCGATCGTCGTGATCGGGCAGCGCGCACGGATCGCGTGAATGACCGCGGCAAAGTGGGCGGCGCCGCCGTCATCGAGATCGTCGCGATCGACCGAAGTCACGACCACATGCTTGAGGCCGAGCTTTGCCGTCGCCTCCGCGACCCGTCCCGGCTCGGCGTCATCGAGCGGGCCAGGCAAGCCGGTTTTGACGTTGCAAAAGGCGCAGGCGCGCGTGCAGATATCGCCCATCAGCATGAAGGTCGCGTGCTTCTTGTCCCAGCACTCGCCGATATTGGGGCACCCCGCTTCCTCGCAGACGGTATGCAAGCCGTTCGCGCGCACGATCGCGCGCGTCTCGCCGTAGCCTTTGGAAACCGGCGCTTTAACCCTGATCCAATCGGGCTTTTTCGACGCAGGTGCGTCCGGCCGATGCGCCTTCTCCGGATGGCGCGCTCTGCTGCTGGCGTCGAGAACGACGGTCATGGAAGCTCCGGAACTTACTTACGGATCGGCCGCATCCGACGCAAGCGGCATCATTGCCTGCAAGGGCGACGGGATTGGCAGCCGCTTCCGGCGAGATGCGCCGGCGCTGGTTGTGCTGCAATAGCCCTGAACTATGCGGCGGCACGCAGCGCACAAGAATTTGCAGCGGCGACACACAGTTGTGATGACCGTCGGCTGGCCTATCGCGCCATATTCGCGGCCGAGATTAGGGGACTCGATGGAGGACTCGATGCCGGCCGCCAATATCAACAGGACAGCACTCTCGCTCGGATTAATTGCCTCGGCGTTGGGTCTGGGATTGCTCGTCACCTCGCCCGCCGATGCGCGGACCAGATACCGCCCCCAGCGCACGCACGGGCAGCAGTACCCCGCCTTCACGCAGTGGTCCTACGGCACGCCGGGGGTGTACCGGAACACCCCGCCGGGCAATGTGGTCTGTTGGACGCCCTGCGGCCACCCCGGATCAATCGTGATGGGCGCCGACCCTGATCCATTCATCCGTCAGCAGATCCTGCGCGATGCAAGCGGCTTCTTCGGCGGCGGCGGCGGGAGATAGGGGGGTTGGCGGCGCGGATATCCTGTCGTTACTCTCGAAGGGCAGCGACTGAGTTCGGTTCAGCCCAGGTGGAGGATGATCACCCATGAAGGCGACGTGGCGCGGTCAGGTGATTGCGGAGAGCGATCGAACCCAAGACGTGGGCGGCTACCGCTATTTCCCGCGGGAAACGGTCCGGATGGATTTGCTGCGGCTGGCTCCCAAGACGCCGAGCGATCTGGCCTGCCCGCACGGAGTCCAGTTCTATGACGTCACGGCGGACGCCGCACGCAGCGAGCGCGCCGCCTGGTCGTACGAGGCGCCGCGCGCATCGATGAAACAGGTCGATCACTGGATCGGCTTCTGGAACGATGTCGAGATCGAGTGAGCGGCGCTTGGATCAATCGCGGCGAAGGTGGTCGGGACTGATCGCCGGGCTACGGCCTAGCGGCCTCCAAAGCTGACGGCCGCTGCGATCGCCTAAGATTCATTTGGGGAATACGGCCGCCAGGTCCTTTGCGCCTTGCAATTTGCTCTCTTGATCCATCACTGCGCTGGTCGCAGCTATCAACTTCGAGACGACGCCGCTGCGCCCGGCGATCGGATTGCGCTCATAGCCTCCGGGCTGGAAGAAATTCGAGGTGGGCACGCGTTCGCGCCACGCCAACGGCATGGTAATGATATCGAGGCCATTGCCATCGCCGGTGAGGTTCATCATCTCG
>JAFAHL010000286.1 GCA_019237215.1 Hyphomicrobiales bacterium
ACCTCGCCGCTCGCGCGGTCGACCGCCTCCATCCCCGACTTGTTTCCATACCAGGCGACCTGGATCTTGTTGAAGCGCATCGCCTCGATGACGCCGGCGTAATCGGTGGCGTAGAATCCGTTCACCTTGAAGCCGGTGGCTTTCGACATCGCCTCCAGGAACGGCTCCCAGTTCTTCTTCTGGTTCATCGAGGCCTCGGTCGAAATCACCCCGAAATTGATTTCCGTGAGCGTCTGCGCGCCGGCCGGAAGCGCCGATGCGCCGATCGTCAGGGCGGCCGCCGCGCATGTCAGAAAAGCTCGCATCATGAGAGTTCTCCTATGGTGATGTCCGGTGGAGCGGGGAATGGCTCCCCAACGCTGTCACGCGCTCAGGCGATCCGCCGATCCGTGCCCGGTTTGACCGGCATGGCCCGCAACGGATCTTTCCTTTGGCGCTGCGCGCAGCTTGGCCGCTTCGCTCTCGCGTCGATCCCGAGGAAGGCCCGGCCGATCGAAGCCCGGTGGAAAAAACTCGCTGCATTCCGCGCCGTAGATGTGGCTCAGCAGCGCCGGCGTGAGTTCGTCGCAGCGGCCGTCATAAACGATCTTGCCCGCTTTCAGCGCGATCGCGCGCGGGCAGTAGGTCAGCGCGTACTCCACCTGATGCAGCGAGACGAGGATGGTGATGCCGTCCTTGCGGTTCATGTCGGCAAGAATGTCCATGACCCGGCGCGCGGAGGCGGGGTCGAGCGAAGCGATCGGCTCATCCGCGATCACGAGCTCGGCGCCCTGCACCAGCGTGCGGGCGATGGCGGCGCGTTGCTGCTGGCCGCCGGAGAGTTCGACGCCGCGCTTGAGGGCGTGCTCGGTCATGCCGACGCGAGCGAGCGCATGCATCGCTGCGCGCTTTTCGTCCAAGGTGAAATTGCTCAGCGTTCCTCGCAGGAACGGCATGCGGCCGAGCAGCCCGAGGCAGACATTCGTGAGGACCGACAGTCGCGGCACCAGATTGAACTGCTGGAAGATGACGCCGACCCGAACCCGCAATTCCTTGGCGCCGCGCGCGATGCGGCCCTCGCGCTGTATCGGCCGGCCGAATATGGCGATCGTTCCGCCGCGAGCTTGCGCGGCGGGGGTCTTGTCGACGGCGACCAAGCCCGCCAGCGCTCGAATGAGTGTTGATTTGCCGGAGCCGGATGCTCCGATGAGCGCCACCATCTCGCGGCAGTCGACCGAGAAGCTCACGTCGTCGAGCACGCGCGTCCCGCGCTCGAACGATTTCGAGACGCGCCGCACATCGATGGCGGCTTCGTTCGGCACGCCAAGCTCCTGCATTTTTGGCCTTTTTCCGGCAATTTGGACCTATCAGCCGCATGTGACAGCGGGATGAAATGACAACGAGAACAAAGGGGTGATCGCGGGTTTTGCACCGGGCGATGACGAGGCGGTTCGCCGATGAGGTAGGAGCCTATTGACCCGAGCGCACCGCGGTCAACGCGGCCTGACCAACGACCCGGAACGGCCTCGAGCGGGCGTCCTGGCGCACGAGAGCGAGTTGCGTGATCGGCAGCGAATGCCCGCCGTCGATGTCGTTGAAGCGGGCCTGCAACAACGCCAGGATGAAGGCACGGCGCTCGGCGTCGACCGGACCCGTCAAGGTCAAGTGGAAGCGAAAGTCTTCGAACACGTAAGGGTAGCCCCAGCGATCGAGATTCTCGATCTGACGTTCGCTCAAACCGGCGCCGAGCCCTTGCTCCCTTTCGAGTCGTTGCTCCCTTTCGTGCGCGGTCAGCGGACGGCGAAATCGGTCGAATGCCATCACGCCGTCGGCGGCCAGCCGATCGAGCGCCATGTTTGGCGCGGCGGCGACAACGGCAATGAATTGCGCGAGCGGCCGGATGGCCGGTTCGATCGCCGGCAGCGTTCGAGGGATGGCGGCAAATCGCTCGAGCTCCGCCGTCAAATCCGCTTCGGTGAACGGCGCCAACAGATGAAACGGCGCCTTCAGCGTCGCGTGAAATCCGTATTTGCGCGGCTCGCGCGTGAGCTGCGCCCATTCGGACCCACGAAGCGCGATGCCTTGCGGAGGGCGGAGACTTTCGCCGGTGTAGCAGTCATAGCCGAGGAAGCCGGCGCCGAAGCGATAGAGACCACAACCGGCCGGCGGCACGAAATAGATCGCGTATCTTGGCTCGTCCATGGACGCTTTACGTCGTTCGCGGGACCGGCCACGCGTTCACCGCGCGCCGACGATGATGTCCGCTCGCGCGAGATGCACGAGGCGGCCGGCCACGATGGCGGCGACGACGCGCGGCGGCTGTCCGTCGGCCGACGGATCGACGATGATCAAGTCCGCGCGCCGGCCGGGTGCGATCTGTCCGCGGTCGTTGAGCTTGACGGCGTTGGCGGGCGTTTGCGACACCAACGCCCAGGCTTGCCCGAACGGCAGGGTGCCGCGCCGCGCGAGCGCAAACGCCGCGAGCAGCGGCGCCGGGTAGTAGTAGTCCGAGGCCAGCACCGAGCAGAGTCCCCGCCCGATCATCTCGGTCGCGTCGATCCATCCGGTGTGGCTTCCACCGCGAACGACGTTGGGAGCGCCGAGCACGATATCGTCGCCGTGGGATGCGGCGTCCTCGGCGGTCTCGACCGTGGTCGGGAATTCCGCCAGGCGGCACCCGAGCGCGCGAAACCATCGCCGCTGCTCGGGACTGGCGTCGTCGTGCGACAGCAACGGAACGCCGCTTGCGTTGGCGGCCGCGGCGAGCCGCTCGATCGAAGCGGGGACTTCATCGGCCCTGCGTTTGGTGCGTTCCACCACCGCCAGGAAGCCCTCGCGCGTGGCGCCGGAGCGCTCGGCCATTTGCGCGAGGAGCCGTTGCGCGCGGCTCGATGCGTCCACCGTGTGCGACATGTGATCATTGAACGCGATCGCGTCGATCCGGCGCCGGGCGAGCCACGTCATGATCTCGGCCTCGGCCTCGAGATTGTAGGTCTCGTGACGAAGGTGGTAGCGGGTGTCGGCGCCGAGCCGAGGCCGCAGGCGCTCGATGCCGTCGAGAATCGCGCGCGCATTCTCGGCCCCGCGCAGGCCGCCTTCCCACGACCAGGTCACGCCGTGAAATACGGTCGTGATGCCGTTGGCGACGGCTTGTCGATCGCTTTCAAGCAGCGCAACGTCGATCGGAAATCCCACTCCCGGCCGCGGCATCATCTGTCGCTCGAAGGCGTCGCCGTGGACGTCGACGATCCCGGGAAGGACCAGAAGGCCGCGGGCGTCGATCGCCCGCTCGGCGCGCGCTTGCGCACCGACGCCGGTGATGATCCCGCCCTCGCAATCGAGATCGACGCTGGCCTCCTCGAGAGCGCCCCCGACGAGCGCGCGACCACCTTCGATGCGCATGCGCATGACTGATGCGACCTTACGAGCGAGCGGCCTGCTCGCTTCGATCCCTCGACTGACGCGTCTTCAACCGCGACATCTGCGATGGATCCCGCTGCGGTTGATACGCCTTCGAGCCGCGCTGGGCCGACGGCAGCTCGTATTTTTCAAGGAAGGCCTCGATCGACAGCTGCCGGAAATCAGGCAACGCCGCCCGCAGTCGCTCGTGGTCCCAGTCCCACCACGCGAGTTGGTGCAGCCGCTGCGCGACGGCAGCCGAAAAGCGCTGCCGAATGACGCGCGCCGGGTTGCCGGCGACGATCGCATAGGGATCGACGTCCTTGGTCACCACGGCGCCGGCCGCGACCACCGCGCCCGTGCCGACGGTGCGGCCCGCAAGGATGATCGCGCCGTGCCCAATCCAGACGTCGTGTCCGATGACGACCAGCGACGCGCGGCGCCACGCGAAAAACTCCTCTTCATCCCGCTCGCCGGGAAAATAGGCGCTTGCGCGATAGGTGATGTGCGACTGGGTCGCCCGGCCCATCGGGTGGTTGCCGGGATTGATCCGCGTCATGGCCGCGATCGAGCAGAACTTGCCGATCGTGGTGTAAGCGGCCTCGCTGTCGTTGACGATGTAGGAGTAATCGCCCAAGGCGACTTCGAGCAGCCTCGTTCGCGCACCGACTTCCGTGTAGGCGCCGAGCCTGCTGTCGCGCACCTCGGCCGTCGGATGAATCAAGGGCACGGTGGAGAGCGTCTTGATGGACATGGAGCGAACGTTTCTCGCCGGTCTGTGACAGTCCGATGACATGCGGGTGCGGCTGTGAGCGACCAAATCAAGTCTCGATCACGAGTTCGATGCGGTCGGCGGCGAGGCGGGCCCGCGTCGTCAGGATCGGCCGGCCGTCCGCCGTGATGTCCGTGCTGTCGACCACGATCAGCGGCCGGCCCGGCGCAAGGCGCAGCCGCGCGGCATCCGCGGCGTCGGCGATGGCCGCCGAAATCCGCGTGCTCTGGCGGCGAAAGTCGTCGACCCCGAGTTGCGCCAGCGTGCGCGTGAGCGAACGGGTGTCGCGGTAGATGCGGCCGGCATCGGGTGCGCGATCGGCCGGCAGCCACGTGGTCGCGGCGGAGACGGGCGCGCGATCGACGCTGCGCAGGATTTCGAGGCGGATGACCGCCGTCCGCGGCGCGACGCCGAGCCGTCGCGCGACGTCGGGCTCGGCTTCCTCGACCGCGCTGGCGAGGAGCCGGCCTCCCGGCTCGCGTCCGGCGGCGCCGACGATCTCGGAGAAGCGCGTGCGCGAGTGGATCGGGTAGCGCAGCCGTCGGGTTTCCACGTAGGTGCCGCTGCCGCGCTCGGCCCGCACGAAGCCGCGATCGGCGAGCGTCGCGATCGCGCGCCGGACGGTGTGCCGATTGACGCCGAGCCGTTGCGCGATCTCGATCTCGCCGGGCAGTCGCGTGTCGACGGGATAGCGGCCGTCCGCGATCGCATGCTCGAGGTGATCGGCCACCCGCCGCCACAGCGCCACGCCGGCGATCTCCGCGCTCGGCAGCGCGCGACCGGCACGTTTCATCACGCCAGCTTTCATGGGCGTCGTCGCATCGGCGTCATCAAAGCTTCACGCACGAACGCTTTACTAAAGTTGTCTATTAGCATAGACATGTTACCATGGCAACCGTGCCCTCCGCGAATGCTTCCGAACTCTCGGCCGCGCCCGCGCCGACCACGGCGGTGCGGCGCGGCGCCATGGCGGTGTTGGCGCAAGCCCGCGCCGAGGAAATCGAGCAAGGACTTCGCGCGGTGATGGATGCCGTCGACTACGTGGAGCTGCGCTCTCCTGAAACCGGGCTGGTCATGCTGCGCGGGCGAATCGGCGGCGACGGCGCTGCCTTCAATCTCGGCGAAGCGAGCGTGACGCGCGCGGCGGTGCAAATCGCGTCGGGCGAGGTGGGCATCGCCTACATCCTCGGACGCGATCAGAAAAAGGCGCGCCTCTCCGCCGTCTGCGACGCGCTTTGGCAAAGCAAAAAATATCGCGACGCCGTGGAGCGGCGCGTGCTCGCGCCCATACGAAGGCGCCTCGACGCCGAGCGCGAGCACGCGCGCGCCCAAACCGCGGCCACGCGCGTCGATTTCTTCACCTTGGTGCGCGGTGAGGATTGAGCGTCATGCCGGCAGCCGCTTTTCCCGCGCCGGTGCTCGCGAGCCAAGCCGTCTTCCGCGCGCTCATGGACGCGGTTGCGCGGCCGGGGACGGTCAAGCCGCTGCCTCCCGCTGCTGCCGCCCCACTGCCGCTGAGCGCCACGGCCGCCGCCGTCGCACTGACCATGCTCGACTATGAAACGCCGGTCTGGCTCGACGCCCCGCTCGCGCGATCGCCGCAGGTCGCCGATTGGATCCGCTTGCACGCCGGCGCACGCGTAACGTCCGATCCCCGGCAGGCCGCGTTCGCGTTCATCGCCGATCCCGTCCATGCGCCGGCGTTCGACGGCTTTTCTCTCGGAACCCCGGAATACCCGGACCGCTCGGCCACGCTCGTGCTCCAGGTGGAGGGCTTCGGGACCGGGCAGCGCTTGTTGCTCGCCGGGCCCGGCATCGCGGATGTGCAAAGCTTTTCGGCGCAGCCGCTACCGCCGGATTTCCCAAACCGAATCGCCGCCAATCGGGCGCTTTTCCCGCGCGGCATCGACGTGATCCTCGTTTCCCCCGACGCCGTCGCGGCGCTGCCGCGTTCGGTCGCAGCGACGCGAGGCTGACGATGTATGTCGCGGTCAAGGGCGGCGAGCGCGCGATCGAGAACGCCCATGCGTTGCTCGCCGACGCTAGACGCGGCGAGCGCGGCGTTGCGGAGATTTCGCTCGAGCAGATCTCGCAGCAGCTGGCGCTCGCGGTCGACCGCGTGATGGCCGAGGGCTCGCTCTACGATCGGGAGCTGGCGGCGCTCGCCATCAAGCAGGCGCGCGGAGACCTGATCGAAGCGATCTTTCTCCTGCGCGCGTTTCGCACCACGTGCCCGCGCTTCGGCGCCTCGGCGCCGTTCGATACCGCGGGCATGGACGTGCGGCGGCGCATCTCCGCCATCTTCAAGGATCTGCCCGGCGGACAGGTGCTTGGGCCCACGTTCGACTATACCCACCGCCTGCTCGATCAGGGCCTCGCCGATGAAGCTGCCGTCGCGGAGCCTCCCACGGCGGCCCATGACGGAACGCCGATGCGGCCGGTGACGGACCTCCTCGCCGCCGACGGCCTCATCGAGCGGTCCACGGCGAGCCCAGCCGATGCAACGGTCGGCGATCTGACGCGCGAGCCGCTGTCCTTTCCCGCCGAACGAGACGTACGCCTGCAGAACCTTGCGCGCGCAGACGAGGGCTTTTTGCTTGCGCTCGGCTACTCGACCCAGCGCGGTTTCGGCCGTACCCATCCGTTCGCCGGCGAGATCCGCTTCGGCGAGGTCGAGGTCGAATTCTTCGCCGAGGAGGTCGGCTTCGCGGTTCCGCTCGGGCGGGTCGCGGTGACCGAGTGTCAGATGGTCAACCAGTTCAAAGGCTCCGGCGCAGAGGCGCCGCGCTTCACGCGCGGCTACGGTCTCGCGTTCGGACAAAGCGAGCGCAAGGCCATGTCCATGGCGCTCGTCGACCGGGCCTTGCGTGCGCGCGAACTCGGCGAGGAGGTCGCCGCGCCGGCGCAAGACCAGGAGTTCGTGCTCTCGCACTCCGACAACGTCCAGGCGACCGGATTCGTCGAGCATTTGAAATTGCCGCACTACGTGGATTTCCAGGCCGAGCTTGGGCTGGTGCGGCGGATGCGCGAGGAGTTCGCGCTCCGCGACGGCGCGCTGCGGGATGCGGCCGAATGAGCGCGCCGGTCTACAACTTCGCCTATCTCGACGAGCAGACCAAGCGGATGATCCGCCGCGCCATCCTCAAGGCGATCGCGATCCCCGGCTACCAAGTCCCGTTTGCCAGCCGCGAGATGCCGATGCCGTACGGCTGGGGCACCGGCGGGGTTCAGGTCACGGCCGCGATCCTGGGCCCCGACGACGTGCTCAAGGTGATCGACCAAGGCTCCGACGACACTACCAACGCGGTGTCGATCCGCAAATTTTTCGCCAAGACGGCGGGCGTCCGCACCACCACGCGCACCAGCGAGGCGACGGTCATCCAGACGCGGCATCGGATTCCCGAAACGCCGCTGGGCGAGCATCAAGTGCTGGTCTATCAGGTTCCGATTCCGGAGCCGCTGCGGTTTCTCGAGCCGCGCGAGACCGAAACGCGCCAGATGCACGCGTTGGCCGATTACGGCGTGATGCACGTCAAATTGTACGAGGATATCGCCCGCCACGGCCACATCGCGACGACCTACGCCTATCCGGTCAAGGTGAACGGCAGGTACGTGAGCGATCCCTCGCCGACGCCGAAATTCGACAATCCGAAAATGAACGACTCGCCGGCGCTGCAGCTGTTCGGCGCGGGCCGCGAAAAGCGCATTTACGCCATCCCGCCCCATACGGCGGTCGTGTCGCTCGATTTCGAGGATCACCCGTTCGAGCGCTATCGCCACGACGGCAGCTGCGCGCTCTGCGGCTCGGCCGAAAGCTTCCTCGACGAGGTGGTGATCGACGATCGCGGCGGACGGATGTTCGTGTGCTCCGACACCGATTATTGCGAAGGTCGGCGTGCGGCGGCGCCCGAGGGCGGGCAAACAGCGCCCGCTGCGCCTGCCACCACGGAGCCGCCGCATGCTTGATCAGGCAAAACTCCTGGTGCGGCCGGCGATGGAGTCGGATCTGGAGAAAATCCTCGGCCTCTACGCGCAAGCCGAATTCGACGCCGGCTGTGTGCTGCCGCTCGCGGCCGCAAAGCGTTTGTTCGAACGCTTCGCCGACTACCCCGACTACACGCTCTACGTCGCCGAGCACGGCGGCGACATCGTCGGCACCTTTGCCTTGCTGGTGATGCACAACCTCGGCCACCTCGGCGCGCCGTCGGCGATCGTCGAGGACGTCGCCGTGGCGCCGGCGCTGCAAGGCAACGGCATCGGCAAGGAGATGATGCGATTCGCACTCGGCCTTTGTCGCGACAAGGGCTGCTACAAGCTCATGCTGTCCTCGAACGCCAGGCGCGACCGCGCCCACGCTTTCTATGAATCGCTTGGATTCGAACGCCACGGCGTCAGCTTCCGCATCGATATTTCCGCAGGCGCGCCATGATCGAGCGCGATGGAGATCAACCACTTCTTCGCGCCGAAGGCCTGAGCAAATGGTACGGCAAGCAGCTCGGTTGCCGCGACGTTTCGTTTGCGCTCTATCCCGGCGAGGTGATCGCCGTGGTGGGAGAATCCGGCTCCGGCAAAACGACGTTGTTGCAGCTTCTCTCCGCGCAGCTCGCGCCGTCGCGCGGCCGCGTGCTTTATTGCATGCGCGATGGAGCGACGCGCGATCTTGCATCGCTGAGCGAGGCGGAGCGCCGTTTCCTCTTTCGCACCGATTGGGGCTACGTGCATCAGGATCCCGCCTTGGGCCTGCGCATGGCCGTGTCCGCGGGCGCCAATGTCGGCGAGCGACTGATGGCGATCGGCTGGCGTCACTACGGCCGCATCCGCGAGACCGCCGGCGATTGGCTCGCGCGCGTCGAGATCGATGGCGCGCGGATCGACGATGCGCCCTACACCTATTCGGGCGGGATGCGTCAGCGGCTTCAGATCGCGCGCAATCTCGTCACCCGGCCGCGCCTCGTGTTCATGGACGAGCCGACCGGCGGCCTCGACGTTTCGGTTCAGGCGCGCCTGCTCGATCTGCTGCGCGGACTCGTGGCCGAGCTCGCGCTTGCCGCGGTGATCGTGACGCACGACCTTGCCGTCGCACGGCTGTTATCTCATCGGGTCATAGTGATGAAGGATGGCGAGATCGTCGAAACCGGCCTCACCGACCAGGTGCTGGACGATCCGCACCAACCATACACGCAGTTGCTGGTGTCGTCGGTCTTGCCGCCGTGAGGATGTCATGTCGACCGTGCTCGAACTGACGGCCGTAGCGAAGACGTTCACCATGCATTTGCAGGGAGGCATTCGCCTGCCTGTGGTGACCGGCGTTGCATTCGCCGTGCAGGCGGGAGAATGCGCCGTGCTCGCCGGCCGGTCGGGCGCGGGCAAGAGCTCGATCCTGAAGATGATCTTCGGCACTTACCGTTGCGACGCCGGCAGCATCCTGGTGAATGCCGATGGCCGCACCGTCGACGTCGCCCAGGCGGAACCGCGCCAGATTCTTATGCTGCGCGCGCGGGCGCTCGGTTACGTCAGCCAGTTTCTACGCGCCGTTCCACGCGTGCCGACGGTCGATGTCGTCGCCGAGCCGCTGGTGATCGCGGGAGTGGAGCGCGACGACGCCCGGCGGCGCGCGGCCGATCTCCTGCGCCGGCTCAACATACCGCAGCGGCTGTGGCCGCTGCCGCCGGCGACGTTCTCGGGCGGCGAGCAGCAGCGCGTCAACATCGCCCGCGGCTTCGTATCCGATCTGCCGCTGCTCCTGCTCGACGAACCGACCGCCTCGCTCGACGCCGGCAACCGCGCCGTCGTGGTCGACCTGGTGGCCGAAAAAAAGCGGCGCGGAACGGCGGTGGTCGCGATCGTGCACGACGACGTGCGCGCGGCAATCGCCGACACCGTCATTGACGTCAACCGTTTCACGGCGGCGGCCTGAGGACATCCATGGCACACCGCGATCTGCTTTTGGCCAACGCGCGCGTGGTCCTTGCGGAGCGCGTGATCGATGCCGGGTGGGTCGCGGCTGTGAACGGCGCCGTCGTCGAAATCGGCGAAGGCCGCGCCCCGGATCATGCCGAGGATCTCGCCGGCGATCTGCTGCTGCCGGGTCTGGTCGAATTGCATACCGATCATCTCGAGGCGCATTACGTCCCCCGGCCCAAGGTGCATTGGGATCCGGTCGCGGCCGTGGTCTCCTACGACGGGCAGCTCGCGACCTGCGGCATCACCACAGCGCTCGATTCGCTGCGCGTTTGGCGCGAGGAGGGAGCGGAAGACGTCGACGGGCAGGCGGAGATCCTCGCCGATGCCATAGCGATCGCGCGCGACGCGGACCTTCTGCGCCTCGAGCACTTCCTCCATCTTCGCTGCGAGGTGCCGATGCCGAGCGTCGTTGAGGAAGCGACAGCGTTGGTCGCGCGCGCGGACGTCCGGCTGGTGTCGCTGATGGACCACACGCCCGGGCAACGGCAGTTCCGCGACGAAGGCAAGCTGCGAGATTACTACCGCGGCAAGAACGGCGGCATGACCGACGCCGAGCTCGACGTGCTGTTTGCCAAGCGCATCGCCTACCAGGCCGCGCATGCCGAGGGAAACCACCGCGACCTCGTCGGTCTCGCCCACGCCCGCAACGTCCCTTTGGCGAGCCACGACGACACCACTGCCGATCACGTCGCGGAAGCGATCCGCGACGGTGTGGCGCTCGCCGAGTTTCCGACCACGGTCGAAGCGGCGCAGGCGCTGCACGCAGCCGGCATTCGGGTCTTGATGGGAGCGCCCAATCTCGTACGCGGCGGCTCGCATGCCGGCAACATCGCGACGCAGGCGCTGGCGCGCGCCGGCGCGCTCGACGTGCTGTCGTCGGACTACGTTCCGGCGAGCCTGCTGATGGCGGCGTTGCGTCTGCCGCAGGTCGTTGCCGACATCGAGCTGGCGGCGGCGATCCGCATGGTCAGCAAGACTCCCGCCGAGGCGGTCGGGTTGCGCGACCGCGGCGAAATTGCGGTCGGAAAGCGCGCCGATCTCATCCGCGTACGGGTCGTGCACGATGTGCCGGCGGTGAGAAGCGTGTGGCGCGGCGGTCGGCGCGTGGCATGAGCTGGATCGCGCGAGCTTTCCGGTTGCTGACGGCCCGTTCGAGATTGGTCGGGCCGGGACGTCTGGTGCTGGTCGTCGGACCGAGCGGCGCCGGCAAGGACACGTTGATCGCGCGCGCGCGCGCCGCTTGCCACGGCGACGCGACGGTCGTTTTTCCCACCCGCGTGATCACCCGGCCGCCGTCGATTTTCGAAGACAATGAATTCATGCCGCCATCCGCCTTCGAGCAGGCGGCGGCCAACGGCGCCTTCGCGGTCTGGTGGAGCGCGCACGGCCACATGTACGGAATCCCCCTCGCCGTCGATTTCGATATCGAAGCCGGCCGCACCGTGGTGTGCAACGTATCGCGCACCGTCGTCGCCGCCGTGCGCGAGCGTTACGCCAATGTCGTGACCGTGCTCGTCACCGCGCCGCGGGAGGTGCTCGGCAGCCGCCTTGCCTCGCGCGAGCGGGCGGGCGATGCGGGCATCGCCGATCGAATGAACCGCGCCGCGCTCGCGGACGGCAAGTTGCGGCCTGACGTGATCATCAACAATGTCGGTGCGCCCGAGACCGCGGCACGCAAGCTCGTGGACACTCTCTATGCCACCGGCGTGTTCGCGGGTTGAAGGACGCGTGCAACTTCAAGCGGTTGCGGCCGCGCCTGGGTGCCGAAAATTGGCGCAAGAGGCGGGGCTCGGCTGATGCCCGACGTCATTCGCCTGCGCGTTTGGGTTTTGCGACCCGGTCGCGACGAGGCCGCTCAATGGAACACGAAGGTAAAGTCGGCAAACTCCGCATTGCGCAGGTCCTTTGCGTCCATCATGAGTTGGAACGGTTCGATCCCGTGACTAGTCGGCGAGGCCACACGCGCATTGGTGGTCGAGGCCGCCCAGAGTCCGAAGCCAGTCGCGATCAAAGCGGCGGCAACGGCAAACACACTGCTCTTGCGCATCCGAGTTCTCCCATTGATGCAAGTTCAACGTGCCGCCTGAAATAAGGTCCCGATTTCGATCGGTCCAACGAGTAATTCCGGTCACACTGATTGGGTAAACCGATGACAAATTGCCGTCGGTGCGCGACCACCTTCAAGGGTCGGCCGGCCAAGTATCGGATTTATCAAACCGACGAAAACGGCGCGTTCGGGTCCTTTACTTTCGTCGATGGAGTTCTGATCGAATGCGCGGGCGGCGGCGCAATACCGCTGAGCCAGGTTCTCGATAGTCACAAGAGGTGGGCGACCCAAACGTGTCGCACAGGCGCTGCTTAGTTCCGCTGAATCGACAATGCCAGTTATCGACGTTCATGCTCACAAAAGGGCCGGATTTTGCTGACAGTATTGGTTGAGGGGTGCACAACGGAGTGACGATGACGATGATGCCCAGGTCATTCTTAGCGATCACAGCGATCGCGATCGCAATACCCGGCGCAGTTGCAGTCGCGCCCACCTTGAGCCGGGCGCAAAGCGACAGGGAGGCTGAAATTATTGGCTTCCATCAGCTTTGCGAAAAGGGCGATAGGCGCGCCTGTGTGCGCTTTGGCATTCTGATCGGCGAGAACAAACAACGCCACGCCGACTGGCGCAGGCTTCATGCCGACTGGTGGTGGTGGGAGAGATAACGCCTAATTCGGTGGCGGTGGCGGTGAGCTTCAATAGGCCGCCTCGTAGTGACGCCCATTGGCGGATGCTGTGAATCTTATCAATGGGCCATTTCAGCGCCCTCGGGCGCAAACCCCTTAAGAGCCCGCCTGGCCTGCGGCGTCGTTGTGGGCCGCCGATCCCGCGGAGCGTTCCCCGCGAATGCGCGGTGGCGTTCGTCGCAGCCGCTCAATGGCCTCCTTCGCGGCGGCTTCGGCCTTGTCTCGGTCCGGTTCCAAGATGATCCCGGTTTCTACCGGACCGCTGTCGCCTTCAAAAATAAACCAGCGCCAGACAACCCCGTGCCGGCGTGGATATTTTCGGAGCCCGTAACGGTAGTCGCGCTGTGGCTGCCGCATGGGCGCAATATGACATGCTCAGTCGCGAATTTCCAGGCCGGATGGTCCCCGACTGACTCGAACGGGACTTTCCGGTCCCGCTTGAGGCCTGACAGTTCCACGAATTGCCGAATCTGGGACGCCTCGACTTATTTCTCCGCGCCAAGCCGTTTCGGCGTCGTCGCGCCATCGTCGGCCGATGCGCTCCAAGACGGCGCGCGCGAGCCACTGAGCTGTCGCGGATCGCGCGAGCGCAGCACGGGGCCTATCCATGCATCCTGTGCGTCCCACGTATGCGTTTGACCGCACGCTGGGCACCGCAGCGGAATAGGCACGCGAGGAAGGCTTTTGAGCAGAACCCACTCGCTGCGCAGACCCGTTGAAATCGGCGTACCCGTGCGCGGGCACTGAACGAATATGTCAGCCACCTGCGACCCCTTGGTGAGAGAACCAACGTCCGCCGGTCAGTCGCCAGCGCGCATTTGCAACGCGTACACCATTGCCTTGGGCACGATCGTGCGCCCCGAATATGGGCACGGCACCGCGGTATCCGCCGTGCGCAATTTCCCCGCCGATTCGATTTGAGGGCGCCGAAAGAGTCCAGCATATTTTTAAGGCAGTGGATAACTCGCGCAGACCTCAGCCGGCGCTGCACAAGCCCGTGCAATCGTAGTACTGCACTCGATCCGCACGGCGCACGAAGTGGATGAAAAAATTAATGCGTCGCCGGCTGCCGCTTGAAACGCCAACGCGATTGCGTGCGGACATTCATCGTCATCTCGCGGACATCGAACCCTTATAGAAGGGCCTTTCGCGTCGTGCGCCCCCCGCGGCTTGGATTGGTCCCGCCACATGGTTCATTCCCGACACACCACCAAGGTCTTCGATGCTGATTTGCAGGAGCTCGCGCGCGCAATCGCCGAGATGGGTGGGCTGGCCGAGCGGCAGATTGCCGAGGCGATCGAGGCGCTGACGACGCGCGAAAGCGCTCCTGCAAGGCGCATCGTCGCCGCCGACGCGACAATCGATGCCATGCAACGCAACATCGAAAAAAGGGCGATTGAGACCATTGCACGCCGGCAGCCGGTCGCTGGCGACCTGCGGGAGATTGTCGGGATCTTGCGGATTGCGAATGAGATCGAGCGCATCGGCGATCTGGCCAAGAATATCGGCAAGCGGATCATTGCCATCAATGGCGAAGACGTATCGCGAAAATCAATGCGCGGCGTCTGCCAGATGGCTGCTCTCATGCTGGCTCAGTTGCGCGATGTCCTTGACAGCTTTGCCTGCCGCGATGTCGCGAAGGCGGTCGAGGTTTGGATGCGCGACCAAGACATTGACCGGCTGTGCACAAGTTTGTCGCAGGAGCTTCTCGCCCACATGATGGAAAACTCCGTCGCCATGTCCTTCGGCGCGCACCTGATGTTTTGTGCGAAGAATCTCGAGCGCATGGGCGATCACGCCACCAATATCGCCGAAGCCGTTCACTACATGGTGAAGGGCGAGACGCTTTTGCGGGAGCGGCCGAAAGCGGATTTCACCAGCATGCTGACCGTGGCCATGGCGCGGACATGACAAAACCGACGCCCAACGTCGGCGGCGCTGACCGCCGATCGTGTCGTTGGGTTACGCGGGCGCGATCCACTTGGATGCAACGAAGATCAACAGCCCGACGAGCCCGCCCACGAGGGTGCCGTTGATGCGGATGTATTGCAGGTCCTTGCCGACTTGCAGCTCCAGCCGGTTGACCAGCGTGGCGGCGTCCCAATTCTGCACCACGTGGGTCACGTAGGCGCCGATCTCCGCGCGGCGCGGCAACAGCACGCGCAGCATGAGCAGCCTTATCCAGCGGTTGAGCCGTCTCTGGCGATCCGCATCCTGCTCCAACCAGCGGCCGAAATTGTGCAGGGCGACCTCGATCGTCCTTGCGGCGGTTTCGGCGCGGGCCTGCGGGTCGGACTCAAGGCCGCGCTCGATCTCGTCCCACAGGCTTCTGGCCTGCTCCAGGAGTAGCGGGTTCGCTAGCAGCTGCGCCTTCATGCGCTCGCCCACGGCGTGCATGTCGGGATCGGTTGCGAGGTCCGCGATCAGCTTTTCCACCGCCTGGCTCAACTCGACCCGCCACGGATGATCCGGATCGCGCAGTTCCTCCATCGTGCTGAGGAGGCCGGCCATGACGCGCTCTGCGATCATGTTGTCCACCCATTTGGGTATCCAGCGCGACGAGTGCTCCGACACGATCCGGTGGATCGTGGCCTTGTTGCGCCTGAGCGAGCGTTCGCCCAGGTCGAGCGCGCGCTCGAGCGCGGCCTGCGCCGCGCCACCCGCCCACAGCACCGCCAAGAGCTTTGAGGCCAGCGGCGCGGCCGGAATCGATTCGATGCCTTGGCGGGCGACATTGCCGAGAAATTCGCCGAGCTCCGGCCGAGCCAGCGATTTCAGGATGCGGGGAAGCAGCGTCCCGACATACTGCGCCAGCTGCTTTGCATTGTCGGGATCGTTGACCCAATGCGTGATCCAGCCGACCACGTCGACCTGCAGGAGCTGTTCGTGCGCCACTCGTGGGCTCAGAAAGTTGTTGGTGATGAAGCGGCCCAGCGCGGCTCCGATCCGATCCTTGTTGTTCGGCACGATGCCGGTGTGCGGGATGGGGATGCCGAATGGATGCCGGAACAGCGCGACGACCGCAAACCAGTCGGCGCACGCGCCGACCATGCCGGCTTCCGCGAAGGCGCGTGCGTAAGGCAGCCAGGGCCAGTCCACCGTGGCGACGCTGGTCGCCACGAAAATACAGGTCATCATTCCGAGCAGGGCGACGGCGATCGCCCGCATGCGCTTGAGATCGGCGAGCTTGGCTTCCGCGCTCTTGATTTCGGGCTCGGCGGTTCGGCAAACCTCTGCCACCGTGGTTGGCCTCCCTCGCCGTTAGGCTCAGGTCCCGGTTTGCGAATATCGCGACGACAGATGCTCGTAGTGGTGGCGTATGAGCGCTTGCCCATAGCGACGCTCGAGCCGCCGGATGGTGAAATGCGCCTGCGCGACACGCTGAAAATGATTGATAAAAATGAGGTTGATCGTGGCTCCCCCGATGGCGCCGAGGAGAGGTATCGCACTGGCCGCGAACCGTTCGGAGGCGATCACGCCGAAGCGCGACGCGACTTCCGTCACCAGGCTGTTCACCACCGGCGTCGACGCGCTGGCCGTGCTGCGTTCGATGAGATAGACCGACGTTTGGCTGGCAAGCTTGCTCAGCAGCGCCCGTGACGCGTAGTAGCCGATGTTCATTTGTTTTCTCGCGCCGCCGGTGCCGAGTGCGAAGACCTCGATGCAGGCCAGACGCGCTTCCAATTGCGATAGATCCTCGCCGTGATGACGGGCGAGGTCGGCAATCGATCGCAACATCAGCGTCGTCGTCAGCGGCAGCTCGATCGGAAGCGCCGCAAAGCCGAAAAATCCGCTGATGCCGCCGTTGATGCCGGCCAGCAGTGACAAAAGGTTGGTTGCAGGCGGCTGCTTCGACTGCGGCCCGATCGAGCTGATCGCCAGATTGAGGCATTTGAGAATTGCGGTTTCAATGGCGCGATTGAGACCGGCGCTCGCCGGTCTCGGCATCATGCGCAGCAGGCGATCGACCGGTTGGCCGGCATAGTCCGCAAGCCGCGCGGCAAAGTTCTGGCGCTCGAGCAGAAAGCAGGCGCGTTGCAGGGCTTTTTGATGGTGGGGCGAAAGCGATCCCCCGGTCGCGACCGCCATCATCGGTAGCGCAAGATCGGCCGCAGTCCGTTGAGCGTGGCCACGATCGCCGAGCCGTTGCTGATCAATGCCGTCACCGTCGGGGTGATGAGTCCGCCCGGCAGCGCGAGCGCCAACGCCAACGTGTTCAGTCCCGCCACGATCGCATAGTTCTGCTTGATCAGACGCACCGCGCCCTGCGAGATCTCGACCGCCTTCACGAGTTTCCACAGCGAGTCCTCCATCAGCACGACGTGCGCCGATTCGTGCGCGACTTCGGCCCCGTGCTTCATGGCGATGCCGACGTCCGCGTAGCTCAGCGCCGGCGAATCGTTGATGCCGTCACCGACCATCGCAACAACATTGCCGGCGCGCTGGAGTTCCGCAATGGCGTCGGCCTTGTCCGCCGGCAGCATATCGGAAAAGTGGCGGGTGAGGCCGAGCCGGCGCCCAACCGCCCGCGCCACGACCGCGTTGTCGCCCGTCAACATTACGCTGTTCTTCACTCCCATGTTGCGCAGGCGGTGCAGCACGGAGCGGCTCTCCGCGCGGATCTCGTCCGAATAAGGCACCATTCCGGCCAGCGCGCCATCGACCGCGATATAAACGCACGAATAGCCCTGCTCATCGAGGGCGGAACGATCGTTGGCGGTCTTGCGCACGCAAATGTCGCTTTGCCGCATGAAACGTTCGTTGCCGACGTGCAAGTAATAGCCGTTGACTTGGCCCTCCACGCCGAGCCCGACCCGATACTGCGTTTCGTCGCACGATGGGATGTTGACGGCGAGCTCCTGGGCCTTGACCCGCAATGCCTCGGCCACGGGATGTTGCAGCTTCGTTTCCGCCGCCGCCGCCAGCCCGAGCAGATGACCCGGCGTGATATGGTCCTGATAGGTGAGCACGTCGAGAACGGCGGGCGTGCCGTGGGTCAAGGTGCCGGTCTTGTCGAAGACGATGGTGTCGACCTCGGCGAGGCGCTCCAGGTGCCGGCCGCTCTTGATGATGATGCCCGTGCGCGCCGCGTGCGTCATCGATGCCAGCACGGCGGTCGGCGCCGCCACGCGGATGCCGGTGCCGTAGTCGACGATCACCAGCGAGAGGAACCGGTCGAAATCCGCGGACACCACCGCCGCGCCGGTTGCTAGCACCAGCTCCGGCACGACCAGCCGGTCGGCCAGCCGCTCGGCATGGTTCTGCATGCGGGTGTCGCCGATAGGCGCGGATTCGACGAGGCGCACGATCTGCCCGGCCGTGGTGTCGGCGCCAACCCGGGTCGCGCGGATCGTCAGATGGCCATCGCTGATGACCGTCGCCGCGAACGCCGCGTCACCCTTGCCGCGCGTCACCGGCAGGCCTTCGCCGGTGATGGTCTTCTGGTCGATCAAAGCTTGCCCGGCGATGATCTCGCCATCGATCGGGATCACGCCGCCGTGGTGGACGACGACTTCGTCGCCGACCGCGAGCTCGCTGCTCGGGATCGAGACCAGGGTGCCGTCGCGGATGACCCATGCGGTCTTGACCTGGAATTCGAGCAACTCGCGGATCGCGCGCCGGGAGCCGGCCGCGGTCAGGTCGCGGATCCAATCCCCGAGCTTGATCAGCCAGGTCACGATCGCACCGGCCATTGGATTGCCCTGCGCCAGCGACGCAGCGACCGCGAGCGTATCGAGGAAATCCACGTTGAGGCGGCGCTCGCGCTGCCACACCCGCCACGCGCGCAGCGCAATCGGATAGGCGTTCCAAAGCATCAATGGCAGATTGATCGCCCGGACGACGGGATTGGCGCTAAACGCCAACGCAACCGACAGGGTAGGCAGGGCGAGCGGCACGCGCCGCAGCAGCGATTGGCTCTCGTCGAGGCGGCCGCTCGCGCGCTCGGTCGGAGCATCGTCCCCGACATCCGTGGGAGTCACCAGGCTGCGGAGCTCGGCGATGCTCATGAGCCGCAAGCGGCCGATGACGGCGCGCAGCAACGCCTCGTGCGTCACGTCGTACTCGACGATCAGGCAGGCGCAATCATAGTTGATGCGCGCGCTTCTGATGCCGTCACGCGCTCGCAGCCACTTCAGGGACGCTTCCGCCAGGGACCGCCGTCGGCCGAGGGACGGAACGTGCAGGCGCACGCGGCCCGGAATGAAATGGCGGATGGTCAGTTCCATGGTGTGAAGGTCCTAGCTTCGATGTCCCGGGCCAATCAGCTCTTGACGATTACCGGGGCGACAGCCGGACCTCCGTTAGCACGCGGCGCATGCATTTCGATGACATGGTTGAGGGCAAACAGCGTGAGCGTGACCCATACCGGCGTCGCCGCCGCGGTGCCGACTTCGAACACGGTGAATCCGATGACCCCTAGCGCCAGGACGATCTTCAGGTCGACATAGTTGTCGGTGGCGACCCTGACCTCGCGGTCGCATTGCTTGAAGAAATCCACCACCGCGCGGGCGCTTTGTGAATGGCGGGCCAGGAACTCGGCCTCTTGCTCGATCCTGCGCGCAAATTGGTCGATGTCCGTGAGCGGCGGGGCACTGGCGCCCGCCTGCTCAACATGGTCCTGGAAGCGGCCATGAAACTCGTCATGCCGATGGACGTCGTAGTGCATCACCACGCTGCCGGTCGCCGGATTGCAGTTGATGCGCTCGATGCCCGGTATCGCCGCGAACGTCTCGGCGATCTGTTGCAGCAATTCGGGATTTCCTTTGGCGGCCGGGATTTTCATGCGAACCCGGCCCGGCACCTGATGGGCGACGTTGAATTTGAGCTTGGTCATGGGCTTGTCAGCCAGCCGATGACCGTCGCGCCAAAAGCATCACGCCGCAGGCATGGACGAACGCGGCGAGGATTTGGATGTGGCAGCCTTCTTGTCGCCTTCGGCGTCGACCTCCGCGACAATGTCATGCACGTGCTCCTGGGCCTCAGCGACCATTTCGCGGGTTTTCTGCCCCATCTTGTAGGCGCCCCGGACCGTCGACTTGACCAGGGGACTCACGGCCCCGCCGAGCCTCGGCAGGTATTTCGGGACCAGCATGGTGGCGATGCCGAGCACAAGGCCGGGGAGGAGGGCCGCCTCGAAAATGATCACACCTGCGCCAACCACCGCGACCGTTGCCGCGGTCGCGATCAGCTCGTCCTGGCTCTCGGCGAGCTCATCGAAGCCGTCGGCGGGCTCATTCGCATCGCTGTCAGCCATTTTGCCGCCGTTCGAGGCGTCGGACTTGTGCCGTTCCATGGAATTTCTCTCTATCAGCGCTCGACCGAGGCGCGTTGAATGGGGGAGTCGGAATCCTGCCGCATCCCCTGTTTCGAGGTTGATCCGTCCGGTACGCCGGCCAACAGCCCATGATCGAGCAGGATTGTGACACTTTGAATATACTTATGTGACAAGTGATTACCAACCTCGCTTGTTCTGAGCCGCGAGCCTGCTTCGGCTGGAAAGCTGAAAGGCTCAACACGGTCCGTTCCTCGGGGTATGTGTCTAGGCGAGATCGGATGGTGTGTGTGCTGATTGTCCCTGCGGTTGCGCCGCCGGGTTGGAGCACGCGGTGACACGGAACTGTCATATAGCGAAAGTACCATTGCGGCGGCATGCGCCTGATCGACCGCGGGCGCTACATCCTTCCCAAAGATTGTAACAGCGACCGCGAGAGAACTTGCGGGGGTGGGGAGTGCCATGAGATTTGCAGCGCTGGCGGCAAGTTTGGTCGGAAGCGCCGTTTTTGCGGTGCTTATTCCCTATAACGGAGTGTTTATCGCGTTATTTGCGGTCTGCGCGATTTTGAGCGCAATCGGCATTTGGGATCTCTTGCAATTCAAGCACAGCGTCCGGCGGAATTATCCCATCCTCGCCAACATCCGCTTCATACTGGAAAAGATCAGGCCGGAAATCCGTCAATATTTTCTGGAGAGCGAAACCGACGGCACCCCGTTCAATCGATCGAAACGGGCGATTGCTTATCAGCGGGCGAAGGGCGCGCTCGACAAGCGGCCGTTCGGCACCCAGCAGGACATCTACGGCAACAACTTCGAATGGATCAATCATTCGATCGTTCCTTGCCCGGTCGAAGGTTATGACTTTCGTATCACGGTGGGCGGGACCGACTGCCGCAAGCCCTACGCGTTGTCGCTGTTCAACATTTCCGCCATGAGCTTCGGCGCGTTGAGCGCCAACGCCATTCGCGCCCTCAACCGGGGCGCCAAGCTCGGGGGCTTCGCCCACGATACCGGCGAGGGCGGGGTCAGCCGCTATCATCGCGAGTTCGGCGGCGACCTGATCTGGGAGATCGGCAGCGGCTATTTCGGCTGCCGCAACGAGGACGGCTCGTTCTGCGCCGACCGGTTCGCCGCGCAGGCGCAAGAGCGACAGATCAAGATGGTCGAGATCAAGCTGTCGCAAGGGGCCAAGCCCGGCCACGGCGGCGTGTTGCCGGGCGCCAAGGTGACGGCGGAGATCGCCAACGCACGCGGCGTGCCCATGGGCGTCGATTGCATCTCGCCGGCGCGCCATCCCGCGTTCAGCACCCCGCTCGAGATGATGCACTTCATCGCGCAATTGCGCGAGTTGTCCGGCGGCAAGCCGGTCGGCTTCAAGCTCTGCATCGGCCACGCCTGGGAGTTCATGGCGCTCTGCAAGGCCATGCTGGAGACCGGGATTCGTCCCGACTTCATCGTTATCGACGGCTCGGAGGGCGGCACCGGCGCGGCGCCGCTCGAATTCGTCGATCACGTCGGCACGCCGCTGCGGGAAGGTTTGGTGCTCGCCCACAACTCCCTCGTGGGAGCGGGGCTGCGGCAATCCATCCGCCTGGGCGCCAGCGGGCGGGTGGTGACCGCTTTCGACATCGCGCGCTTGCTGGCGCTCGGAGCCGATTGGTGCAATGCAGCCCGCGGCTTCATGTTCGCGTTGGGCTGCATCCAGGCGCAATCCTGTCATACCGACCGTTGCCCAACCGGCGTCTCGACGCAGAACCCATGGCGTCAACGAGCCCTCGTGGTCGACGACAAGGCTGCTCGCGTGCGCCAATTTCACCAAAGCACGCTCGTCGCCTTGGGCGAATTGGTGGGCGCGGCCGGATTGGCTCACCCGAGCCATCTTCAACCCATGCACATTCTCAAGCGACTATCGCCGAGCGAGGTCAAAAGCTTCGCGGAGGTTTACACGTTCTTGCAGCACCGCGAGCTCCTCTCCGGCGTCGGTCATCCACACTATTGCGAGCAATGGGCGCTGGCGGATGCACAGCGTTTCGCACCGCTGCCTCGCGTGCAATCTGCGGCGTAGCCGCCAATCCACCGACACGATCGCTGCATTCATACGCCTGTCAGATTGAGGTCGCAGTCTCCCCGCCGTCGATGGACCAGAGCGAGAGGAGAGCGACATGAGCGCCAAGGCGCACAAGGGTGGCAGCCACCACGAGCTCGCGGCCGAGCATCACGAGACTGCCGCGCACCACCATCGTGAAGCCGCCAAGCACTACGAAGCGGGTGATCACGAGAAGGCGGGCCATCACGCCCACGTGGCGCATGCGCATGAACTGCATGCGACCCATCACGGCCACGAGGCCGCGAAGCATCACGCCGAGCACCACGAGTAAGCTAGAGCGAGCGGGCAGCGCGCGGCGGCCGCGGGATAGTGGTGGGCCTGCAAGCCCATCAGTCCGCAAGGTTTTGCGTCAGCGCGGCCGTGGTGAGGGGGCTTGATCGCCCGCCCGCCGCTGTGCCCTTATCCGCACTGCTGCAAGTCCCGGTGCGTCACACGCCTGTCACACCGGACGGCTTTGCTTTCCAACGACCATCAGCTCCGAGGCAACCATGACCGATCTTGCATTACCCGGTTCGATCGAACCCGCAAGGCGGAAAGGGCCGGATCTCGATCGCGGCTTTCATCCGCTATATGGCATCTTTTTTATGGGCTTCGTCGCCGCGGCGTTGCTGTATGTCGCCTACAGCATCTATGTGGACGTTGCAGCTACAGGGCAGCAGACTACGACCCTTCTGCCGTACATTCTGCTTTTCGTAGCCTTGCTAATCGCGCTTGGCTTTGAGTTTGTGAATGGTTTTCATGATACCGCCAATGCGGTCGCTACGGTGATCTATACGCATGCATTGCCCGCAAATATCGCGGTCGTGTGGTCGGGCATGTTCAATCTGTTAGGTGTCCTGCTGTCGAGCGGCGCTGTCGCTTTCGGCATCGTATCGCTGCTGCCGGTGGAATTGATCCTGCAAGTTGGCAGCAGTGCCGGGTTTGCAATGGTGTTTGCACTGTTGATCGCGGCCATCATCTGGAATGTCGGCACTTGGTATTGCGGCCTACCGGCTTCGAGCTCTCATACCCTGATCGGCTCGATCATCGGCGTCGGCATCACCAACGCCCTGCTGCGTGGTCGCGACGGCACCTCCGGGGTCGATTGGTCGCAAGCGGCCAATATTGGAAAAGCCCTGCTGCTATCGCCGATGTTCGGCTTCGCGCTGGCGGCTATTTTGCTTTTGGCGCTGAAGGTCGTGGTCCGCAACGTGGCGCTTTACGCCGAGCCGAAGGGGGACCAGCCGCCGCCATGGTGGATTCGCGGCATTCTGATCCTCACCTGCACGCTCGTGAGCTTTTTCCACGGCTCCAACGATGGCCAGAAGGGCATGGGTTTGATCATGCTCATTCTGATCGGCACGGTGCCGACGGCATACGCGCTCAATCGCGCCCTGCCGGCGAGCCAGATCGAGCGCTTCGTCGCGACCTCCAGGGCCGCGAGTGCCGTCGTCGAGCGCAAGGCGGCGGGATACAATGTGTTAGGCGATCCTCGCCCGGCGGTCACCAGTTATGTGGCGCAGCATCAGATCAATGAGGGAACATATCCGTCATTAGCGGTGCTGATGCGCGACATCTCCGACCAGGTCACCAAGTATGGCTCGCTGGCAAAGTTTCCAGCCGATGCCGTCGGCAACACCCGCAACGATATGTATCTCGCGTCCGAAGCGATCCGCAATCTGATGAAGGATAAGGAAAGCGAGCTCAACGACGAAGAGATCGCCACGCTCAACGCCTATAAAGGCTCGCTCGACAGCGCGACGAAGTTCATCCCGCTCTGGGTGAAGATTGCGGTTGCCATCGCGCTCGGTATGGGGACGATGATTGGCTGGAAGCGCATCGTCGTTACAGTGGGCGAGAAGATCGGCAAGGCGCATCTAACCTATGCGCAGGGCGCCTGCGCCGAAATCACGGCTGCTGCAACGATTGCGGCCGCCGACGTATACGGCCTGCCGGTCTCGACCACGCACGTGCTTTCGTCAGGTATTGCCGGCACCATGGCCGCCAATGGATCTGGGCTGCAATGGGCGACGGTTCGCAACATCGCGCTCGCCTGGGTGCTGACGTTACCGGCTGCAATGATGCTCTCGGGCTTCCTGTATTGGTCTTTTTCTCAGGTGTTCTAGCTCGCTTAGGCCGTGCAGCTTCCGCCCGATCGCAACAGCCTTAGGGCGCAAGCGCGCTGCGCGAACAGGAGGTTACAATGAAAGCCCAAGACGTCATGGTCCGCGACGTCGTCACCGTAAAGCCGGAGACCGACGTCGCTTCGGCGATCAAGCTCTTGATCGAACACGACATCAGTGCGTTGCCGGTGGTTGATGACGATGGCACGGTAATCGGCATGCTCAGTGAGGCGGATCTCGTGCGGCGCACGGAAATCGGGACGGAGAAGCACCGGCCGTGGTGGCTCGAGGCGCTGACCCCGGGCTCCATGCTCGCGGAAGATTTTGCCAAGGCGCACGGACTGCGGGTGAGCGAGGTGATGTCGCATCACGTGGTGTCGGCGTCGGAAGAGACCCCGCTGGCGGAAATCGCCGCGCTCTTGGAAAAGCACCGCATCAAGCGCGTTCCCATCATCGAGGACGGCAAGCTCCTCGGCATCGTGAGCCGATCGAACCTCGTTCAAGCCTTGGCCTCGTCCCTGCAGGCGGAGCCAGCGAAGGAGACGGATCGCGAGATCCGGCAGGAGGTGTTGTCGCGCCTGGCCGATCAGGACTGGACCGACTTTGGTTCGCGCAACATCATCGTGACCGGCGGTGTCGTCCATCTGTGGGGCCTCGTCGGCTCTCCCGAGGAGCGAACCGCGCTCGTCTCCCTCGCCGAAGGCGTGCGCGGCGTTGTCGGGGTATCCGACGAGATGATCCCGTCCTACGGCTGAGGCGCGAGCATCAGCCGGCCTCCCGGCGTCAATGGGCGGTTGGCGCAATGCGGGCGTTCTGGCCCCGCCGCGCGCCCTTGTTGTAAACCCACGGCTTGCTCGACTTCTCGCGCGCGGATTGCTTAGCCGCCTTGAGCGCGACCGGACCCACGTTCGCGAGGAACACTTTCTCGTGCGCGCGCGTGAGGATCTCGACGGCTTGTTTCAACGACACCCATTTCACCGACTTGATGTCGTCCATCAGCGCGCGCCGCGGTCCGCCGATGGCGCGCATATGCCAAAACTGCACGATCTTGATTCGGCCATCCACCGAATACAACATCGAACCAAGAAATCCGTGGACTGAAACCTCGTGTCCGGTTTCTTCCAACACCTCGCGTCTGGCGGCAGCAAGCGCATGCTCACCCGGATAGAGCTTGCCCTTTGGCAGGACCCAAGACTTGTCCCTTCGCAATCGCACGATTGCGATGCGCGGTCTGCTGCCTTCCCCTAAGACAATTCCGCCCGCAGCCAGAATCGGCGGTGGAGCCTTCGCGTCGGGTAGAAGAGGCATGGCGGTTCCCCGTGATCGAGAGCGCCACGCATGCTGGCTCGGCATACTTAACGCGAGGTTAAGGTGCCGAGATCATGGCCCCGGCGGTGGTCGCTGCGGATGACCTAATGGACTGCGGTGGCGTCGATGATCATGCCGCTCACCTTCAAGCATTTTGCACCTGCGCAGCCGCGACGATCCATGCACGAAACGCGCGCATGGCCTTACAAATGATCGTTTGTGGGAGCCAGACCCCTTGAATTAGTAGGGTCATCGGTTCGCTCGCCGGCTGGCGGTGGGAGCAGCGGCCCCAGCAACAACCGCCAAGCCGCAATCGACGCCACCCGCAAACAGGAGTCATATGAAGATGACTGCAGCGCTTAGCCTTTTCACTCGCCGGACGGCGCTCGGTGTTTCGATCGGCGCCATCACCGTGATCGCACGTGGCCGCGCCCCGTTGGCTGCAGGCTCGACGGAGCGGGCGGACCTCGAGGCTGTCTTCGCCGAGAACGGGGTCGCAGGCACGTTTGTGCTCTACGACGTGGCAACGGATCACTTCACGCTGATCAATGCCACGCGCGCCGAGAAGCGTTTCGTCCCAGCCTCAACCTTCAAGATCGCGAACACCATCATCGCGCTGGAGACCGGCGTCGTGAAAGACGAGAACGAGATCATTCCCTATGGCGGTCAGCCGCAGCCGTTCAAGACCTGGGAGAAGGACATGTCCATGCGCGAGGCGATCGCGCTGTCCGCGGTTCCCATCTACCAGGAGCTTGCCCGCCGCATCGGGCTCGAACGCTATCGGGAGTGGCTTCCCCGGCTGGACTTTGGCAATCGGCAAACGGGGACGATCGTCGACACGTTCTGGCTGGACGGGCCGCTGGAAATCAGCGCCCTCGAGGAAGCTCGCTTCGTCGCCCGGCTGGCGCAGCAAAAACTCGATGCGTCGATCCGTTCGCAGTCGATTGCGCGCGACATCATTCGACTTGAAAGCCGCGACGGCAAAATCCTCTACGGCAAGACCGGATGGCGCTTTTCCAGCGCTCCAAACCTCGGCTGGTGGACCGGGTGGGTGGAACAGAACGGCAAGATTTCAGCCTTCTCATTGAACATCGATATGCCGGCTGCGACCGATGCCCCCAAGCGCGTCGCCGTCGGCAAGACAATGCTCTCGAAGCTGGGCGTTCTCTGACTGTGTTCTGACGCTGGCAAGCGATCGAAGTGCCGCCTGCCCTGGCTATCGTGGAACTCCGAGGCACTCAGAGCGGGCGGACCTCGCCGCTCGCGATCTTCACCTTGTCCCCGTTGAACTTTCGCACGACGAAGCCGTCGAAGCGCTCGTTGTAGGTGGGGCTGTAGTCGCGCAAGAGCCCGAGCGCCTGTTGCTCGCCGACGAAGAGGCCGCGCACGCTGTCGGAGCGGTAGTGGACGCCGGCGGCGTCGCGGCCCAGCGCGATGTTGCCAGCGAGCTTGTCGATCTCGTTGCCGAGGGTGAGGGGGGCGTCGCGCCAGGGCTCCAGCCCCGCGCCGTCCGCCGTGGCCTCGACCGGATGTGGCAGGACGTAATCGGCGTCGAAGAAGGCTTTGAGGATCGTGGCGCAGGCGCCTGCGTTGCAGGCGTGGGCCGCGGGGTAGGACGGGTGCGTGGGACATCCCTCGGGGAAGGCCAGCGGCAGCAGGCGTGTCCCATGCTGGGAGCGGACCCGCGCGACGGCGTCGCATTGAAGGATGTCGGTGTGGATGTCGTATTGTCGCCGGCCGGTCGCGTGCGTCTCGATCCGTCCGGCAAAGCACTCCGGCCGCAGGCGCCGGTGGACCTGCCATTTGTGAAAGTAGGCGCCCTTCTGCCCGAGCAATGCCGCCTGTGCGAGCAATGACAGCACGTTCTTGCTGCCCAAGGTAATGTCGCCGAACTGCGTGCGCGAGGCGCGATAGGGATTGGTCGGCGAAAGCGCGTCTTTGCCCTGGGCGAGCATGATCAGCGCCGCGTTCATGTAGGCCTGAAAGCTGAAGTCGCGATGGACGTATTCCGCAAGCTCGCGCGCGCTGCAGATGAAGCGCGGCGTCGCATCGAACGCGGCCGTCGATCGCGGCATGGCGCCGCGCTGGCAGGCGAGCCAGTCGGCGTAGTTCGTGAGGAAGCTCTGCCCGCGGCTGGGCACGCTATAGCGCTGCTCGATCGTCTTGATGCCGTAGGGGATGTCGAGCCACAGGAACTGGCTGAGATAGGGGCCGATCAGGTTGCCCCGCGTCTCGCCGCGGAACACCGTCGCGGGCGTCGGCTTCTCCCCGGCGCCCGATGTCAGCGGTTCCGTGAAGGCGTTGAGGTCCGTGACGGCCGCGGCAACGAGCGGATCCGTTTCATAGTCGCGGAACGGCACGTCCCGCGTCAGCGCGCGCCAATACACTTCCGCCATGTCGGTTGCCATGTGGGCGCTGGCAAAGGCCGCAGGCGGGTCGAGGCTGGTCGCGGCGGCATCGAGGCCAACGAGATCGAAGGCGTAGGTCGCTTGCGGATTATTCAGTTCAATCTCGGCGTTGCGGTCGCGCGGGATTGTTTCGAAGCCATTGTGATCGCCGCTTGCGAGAACCGACACGAGCGTCGCGAAGGCATCGGCATCGACCTCGCCGGCGTCGTTGTGGGGCAGCGTCTTGGCAAAGCTCGCGCGCTTGTCGGCGTAGCGCGCTTCGTCGCCGTTCGAACGATGCACCGGCTGCGGCTCGTCGAGATAGGCCTGCGCCGCCGCCTGACGCATGCGGAATGCTGCCGTCTGGCGTGGTGACGCCTCAGTCGCGTTCGCATCGCCCGGGCGCAGCGCCGCACTGCCCCATCCGACCGCCGCGGCGGCCAAGCCGGCGCTGGCGCTCCCTTCGAGCAAGGCACGGCGCGAGACGGGATGCAGGCTTGCGCGATCCGGCTTCGGTGGCTCGACGATGTGACGCATGGATGAACCTCCGTCGCAACCGAGGTACTGCTTGGCGACGTAAGGCGTATCCTAACTCATGCCCGCAACTCGCTACAGTCACGTGGACTGCGCCGCTCAACTCGTGGCCGGCCCGGCAGGATGCCGGCCCGACAGCGACGTCAGATCATGTCCGCGCGAGTGCGCCCGTGCAGCTCGATATCGAGCCGGCCAGCCGTCGCGGGTTTTGGCACACCGTTTGCTAGATAGGCTCACAGAAAGAGACTGGAGGGGCCTATGCAGCTCCATGCCGCCGGCGCGGAACGGGAGCGCGTCGTGGCTCCGCGCCCGCCTTTATCCGAGGCCGGCGGCTGGCAAGCCCTGCTGCTGAGCGAGAGCAGAGCGCTGCTGGCCGGTCCGCCGCCGCTGTTCCAAGCGTTGTCAGCGCGCGAGCGCGAACTGGTGCTGAGCCATGGCCGGCGACGCGTGCTCAATCGCGGGCAAACGCTTTTCAGCCAGGGTACGACGCATGAGGGCATCTACCTCATCGAGAGCGGCCGGATTCGCGTGTTTTACAACGCGCCGTCGGGACGCGAGATCACGCTGGCCTATTGGTATCCCGGAAACTTCGTCGGTGGTCCGGACATCTTCGGGCCCAGCGTTCATTTGTGGTCCGGCGTTGCCACCAACAACAGCAGTGTCGTTCAGCTGCCGGGCAAGGCCCTACGCAACCTGGTGATGCAGATTCCGGCGCTTGGAATCGGCTTGATTGAAGGTCTTTCGTTCAAGGGCAAGTGCTATTCCGCCCTCGTGCAGATGCTCGGCACCCGCTCGGTTACCGATCGGCTTGCCCAGCTGCTGCTCCATCTGGTTGATGCCTATGGAATCAAGGTGCCCGACGGAACCCTCATCGGTGCCGCGTTTACGCACGCCGACCTTGCTCACATGGTCGGTGCGACTCGGCAATGGGTGACAATCAGCTTGAAGCGATTGCAAGAGCAGGGCGTCGTGGTGTGCCGGAAATCGCAGATCATTGTGCGGCGTCTCGACGCCCTCGTGGAGATGCGGGGCGGCGGGTAACCCTTGCTGCCTAATGAATGAGCGTTCTACGGCGCAATTGCCGAAAATATGCGCAGCGAGTGATTTTGGGCAACTAATAACCGTGACCGCCACTCCTGGTTTGCGGCGCAGCAAACGCAGGCCAATAATCCCGGAAAGCGGGGAGACCGCGCACATCGCGCCAGCGAGAAAGAGAGAAGCCATGAGACAAGCCAACTTTGCGACGGCCGTCGCGATTCGGATGCAGGCTTCAATGAACCTCGCATGCATTCCTCTTCTGGCAATGGCGTTGTTGCTGCCGACTGCGAGTCCCGCCGCGGCCGAGACCATCGATATCGCAATCGGGCACCAGAGCATGTGTACCGACACCTATACCGGCGGCATCGTGATTAAGGAGTTGAAGCTGCTCGAGAAGCACCTGCCGCACACCGGCAAGTACGCCGACGCTACCTACAACATCTCCTGGGCGGACTACGCATCCGGCGGACCAATCACCAATCAGATGCTCGCCGGCAAGCTCAACTTCGGCACCATGGGCGATTATCCGCTGGTCGTGAATGGCTCGAAGTTTCAGGAGACCAAGAGCCTGCGCACGATCTACGTCTCGGGTACTGGCTACAATCTGAAAGGAGCCGGCAACGCGATCGTCGTTCCGGTCAGTTCCAATTTCCACAAGCTCGAGGACCTCAAGGGCAAGGCGATCTCCACGCCGGTCGGCAGCGCCTCCTGGGGCATGCTGATCAAGGCGCTGCAGGACAAGAAAATGCCACTCGCGAGCATCGAGCTGAAGAACCAAGCCCCGGCGGTCGGCGCCGCCAATATCGCGACCAACAAGATCGACGCGCATTCCGACTTCTGCCCGTGGTCGGAGATCATGGAGTTCCGTGGCACCGGCCGAAAGATCTATGACGGCAGCGAGACGGGGATTCCTTATCTTCACGGCGTCGTCGTGCGACAGGACTTCGCCGAGAAATACCCGGAAATTGTCGTCGCCTTCATCAAGGCGATCTACGACGCCGGCAAATGGATCGATGAAGACCCCATGCGGGCGACCGATTTGATGGAGAAGTGGACCGGCGTCGAGAAGGAGTGCTCTATCTCTACTTCTCCAAAGGCGGCCATCTCACTCAGGATCCGACAATCAAGAAGGCGTGGGTCGACACGCTGAAGTTCGACCATGGTGTTCTTGCGCAAGAGAAGCTCGCCTCCGCCTTGGACTTCGACAGCTGGATCAACGAGAGCTATATCAAGCGCGCCTACGTCGAGATGGGGCTGGACTACGAAGCCGACAAGGCGAAGATCGTCGATACGCTTGAAACCAACGCTGGCCGGCCGAAAGAGATCTGGCACGCGCGCGACGGCATTCTCTCTTATCCAACGATGAGGCAATTCCTCAAGGCGGTCGCCGAATTCCAGGCCACCGGCGCCAAGCTCAACGCGAGCTACGTCTACGATCATGCTACCGGGCTCAAGCTGTTCGGCAAGACGGCATTCTACGTGCGCAAGCCTGACGGCGAGTTCGTGAGCTTCCTGCGCAAAGGCGAGGCCGAGGAATTCGCCGCGACGGCGAATGGGAAGATCTTCTCGTTCGAGGAGGCGGTGGCGAATTCGGGGTCATGATCGGCTGATCGATCGGTTCGAGATTGGGCACATGACGGCGAGAGCAATGGTCGCCCACCACGCGAACGCCGATACGCCGTCTTCCGCGGCGGCGGCGGACGGCGCCGCCAAACCGCCCCGGCCGCAGGTCGCAGCCCCGGATGCTCGATCGGAATCGATGTTGGGCGTTAGAACGTCGGCGGCGCGCTGGGTGGTGCGGCTTGCGGCGCTGCTGGCCGGGCTCGCTTGCTGGCACTACGCCAGCTCCACCAGCCTCAATTTCTATGTCCGATTTGACAACGTCCCGGGGCCGCTGCAGGTCGGGCAATCGCTGCTCGGCCATCTCGAGCAGAGCGCATTCTACCTGCACATTGCCGCGAGCCTGCGCCGTATCGCGATCAGCTATTCGCTGGCCGCCGGCATCGGCATCACGCTCGGTCTGCTGATGGGACGTTCGCGGCTCGTTCGCGACGTTGTTTCCCCCTACATCGAGCTGCTCCGGCCGATCCCCGCGGTCGCCTGGATCCCGCTCGCCATCTTGCTGTGGCCGACCGAGGAAGGCTCGATTATCTACATCACGTTCCTCGGCGCCTTGTTTCCGATCGTTCTCAACACCGTTCACGGCGTGGAGCAGACGCCCGAAGTTCTCATTCGCGCGGCGCAGTCGCTCGGCGCTTCGCGCCTATGCATCTTCCGCCACGTCGTGCTGCCGGGAGCGCTGCCGAGCATCTGCGCCGGTCTCGCAATCGGCATGGGCGTGTCGTGGTTCTCGCTCTTGGCGGGCGAGATCATCAGCGGCCAGTACGGAATCGGCTACTTCACGTGGAACGCCTATTCCATCATCAACTATCCGGACATCGTGGTCGGAATGTTGGCCATCGGCCTGTTGGGTACAGCATCCACCGCCTTGATTCAGCTGCTCACCCGCCCGGCCCTGGCGTGGCAGAGGAAAGCCAGATGAGTGCGCTGGTGGACGTGTCGCGCGAGATTCGCGCCAGCCTGTTGCTGTGGCTTGCATTGCTGGTCGCCTTTTTCGCTGCCTTCCCGCTTCTGCAGCTCGCGCTCCTGATCGTTCGCTTCCAGGAGTTTCCCAACTATCTGATCGTGCACGACTGGCCCGGCAACATTGCCAGGATCGTCCGCATGACGCCGTCGATCGCCGACATGGTTTCGATCATGCGCGACGAATGGCTGATCGAAATCGGTTCGATGAATTTCGCCTATGGCCACGGTATCGCTGAATGGAGCTTTGTGCTGGTGCCGGCCAAGGCCGGCGTCACGCTCGTGATCGCGTTGCTTCTCGCCACCAACGTGGTGCTCTTGCGTGCCGTGCGCAAAACGTGCCCGCTCTTCGCGCGACTCGGCGCGTCGGCTGCCGCCGCTGGCGGAGCGCTGTTGGCGGGCGTCGCGACGATGACCATAACTTGGGTCGTGTGCTGTGCGGCGCCGACCTGGGTCGTCGGGCTTGCCGTGTTGGGAGTAAGCGTCGCGACTGCGTTCGCGCTGCAGCCTATTGGCGGCTGGCTGTCGCTGTTCGGCATCGTGCTGCTGGGCGCAATCGCGGCGGCGCTGGTTCGGCAGTTGTCCGGACGTCGTCGCGGCGCATCTGCTGCGATGGTGGAGCCGACCCAACTCGCGCGGGCGTCATCGTGATCCTGGCGTTCGCCAAGCCGGCGGGCGGCGCTTGGAGCCGCGGTCGCTCGCCGGCAGGCGAGCCGTTCGGGCGAGTCGAGATCTGGCAGGTGTCGGTATCGTTCCGGCAAGGCTCGACCCTCAATCACGCGCTGGAAAATACCTCGGTCGATATCGCGCCGGGCTCGTTCGTGTGTCTGCTTGGTCCTTCGGGCTGCGGCAAGTCGACATTGCTGAACACGGTGGCCGGCTATGTCCAGCCCACCACTGGGTGGGCTCGCGTTGACGGCGCCCCGGTTCTCGGTCCCGGTGCCGACAGGGGCATGGTGTTCCAGCAATATTCGCTGTTCCCGTGGAAGACGGTTCGGGACAATGTTGCCTTCGGGCCCTATGCAACCGGGGCCGGTCGCGCGCGCGCGCGCGCCATTGGCGATGAGCTGCTCGATATGGTCGGCCTTGCGCGCTTCGCCAATCGCTATCCGGCTGAGCTTTCCGGCGGAATGCAGCAACGGGTCGGCATCGCCCGCGCGCTCGCCAACAAGCCGGCGGTCCTTTTGATGGACGAGCCGTTCGGCGCGCTCGATTCGCAAACGCGCGCCATGATGCAGGAGCACCTGCTGCGGTTGTGGGCCGAATTCAAGATTACGGTAATCTTCGTGACGCACGACGTCGACGAGGCAATTTTTCTCGCCGACCGAGTGCTGGTGATGAGCGCGAGTCCAGGCCGCATTATCGAGGACGTGCGCGTGCCGTTGCCGCGTCCACGCGACCCGGAGATCACGACGGATGCCGAATTCATCAGGTTGAAGCGGCATTTCTTGCAAGTCATTCGGGCCGAGAGCCTCAAAGCATTCGAGGACCAGGATCGATGAGGCGGCTGGCCCGACATCGGCTGCGGCTCTCTGCGACGCGGGCCCATGCCGTCGACGATGGTGCGCGCCCGCAGCATGGCGCCAACGCTCGGCCCTCCTGCGTGGCCACGACGTCGCCCACCGCGGCAGTGCATCTCGAGCCCGGGGCCAGCCGATGATGGCGTTCATCTCCGACCGGCGGAGATCGCGAACGAGCGTGCTCCTGATTGCCCTCGGATCGACGATCCTCTCGGCTCGCGCCGACATGATCGTTACTGACGGCATGCAGCCGTGGGAAACCTGCGCCGAATGCCATGGCCTCGACGGCATCAGTGTGATGGCGCGCTTCCCCAAGCTCGCCGGACAGCGGTTCGGCTACATTGCCAAGCAAGTCCGCGACATTCGCGCTGGCCGCCGCCGCAACGATGGCGGCCAGATGGCCGCGATCGCCGGCGAGATCGACGACAACGATCTTGCGAAATCGGCTGCTTATTTCGCCGGCCTGCCACCACCGCCGCCCGACCCTTCCTTGGCAACGGACTCGGAGGATTGGCGACGCGGCGCCGCACTCTATCGGGACGGCGATGCGGTTTCCGGCATCGCGAGCTGCGGCTCCTGTCACGACGACGCGGAGCCAAATCGCCCGGACGCGCCGCTGTTGAAGGCCCAACACGCCGGCTACCTTGCCAAACAGTTGCGCGATTGGCGGTCCGGCGAGCGGCATAACGATTTAAGCCAAACGATGCCGGCGGTCGCCGCAAAACTGTCTGACCGGGACATTTCCGCGCTTGCCACATTTCTTGCCTCGCAACCTCGGCTCGGCCCGAACGGCGCGCCGGCGCAATGAATTGCTTTTCGTGATCCCAAGTCCGGCCTAATCAATCGCGACCGCCGGAGGACTGCCATGACCTACGTCGTCAGCCGTATGTGGGACCAGATCAAAGACGCCCGTCCGCTTCTACGCCGCGCCTCATTGCGGTGGTTCAACGGAGCGTTCCTGAAAGCGATGTTCGATACTTACCATCCCGAGCAATACTATATGCGGGGTTCCGGGCCGAAAAGTCGCTCCATGAATTGCAAGCAAGGTCCGCCTTCTAAGCAAACATGAGTGCCACGCCGCCGTTGCGGATAGACGTCCGCCACGCCGATCCTCATCAAAACTGCCGTCAACCGGGAGTAATCCATGCCCTCTCAAAAACCGAACATCCTCTTCTTTCATGTCGATAACCTGGGCATGGGCGAGTTGGGTTGCTACGGCGGCGGGATCCTCAGAGGAGCTGACACCAAACGCACGGACAAGTTCGCCACCGAGGGTATCAAGCTGACGCACTACGTCGTCGAACCGCAATGCACGCCAACCCGTTCGGCCTTGATGACCGGGCGGTATCCGATCCGGTCGGGCAACCACACAATAGCGCTCGGCGGCAATTCCGGCGGTCTCGTGCGGTGGGAGAGAACCCTGGCGGAAATCCTGTCCGAGGCTGGGTACGCTGCGTCCTGCCTTGGGAAATGGCATATCGGGGCGGAAGACGGGCGCTGGCCAACCGATCATGGCTTCGACGAATGGTACGGCCCTCTGCGCACCTACGACGAATGCATGTGGCCGGAGGATCCCCATTACGTGCCGGAACGCGATGGCCGCTCCTATATGCGTGAGGGGAGAAAGGGCGAGGGCGTAAGGCCGATCCTCTCTCAGCAGCTCACGCTCGAAATAAAGAGGACGTGCGATTT
>JAFAHL010000022.1 GCA_019237215.1 Hyphomicrobiales bacterium
GCGTGTCCTCGCGCGACTATCCCAACTACCAGAAAATGATCGAGAGCCTGGCGCGAGAGACGTTCGAATCGCAGGTCGAGAAAAGCTTGGCTTGGATCGGTACGCCGGAGGAGATTCGCAGCGCCATCGAGAGTTATCACCGTGGCGTCGGCGGCTTCGAGTGCGCGTCGCTGCAGGTCAATTTCGGCATGATCGGCCGCGCCGAGGCCGAGGCGTCGATGCTCTTGTTCGCGCGCGAGGTGATGCCGCATTTTACTTAAGGTTTGATCGAGGCCGATCGCGGCGTGAGTTGCCCGCGCGATGCAGGCACCGCGGCGGCAAGCAATTAACGAATTGATGATGTAATTGGGAACCTCGATGGCCTGCCGAGCCATGTACGGGGAACTCCTGCGATGAATGTTCGTTATAAAAAAGAGCGGGCGGGGGAACTTTTTGGTGTTCCCGTGGCGGATAGACAGAGAGCAAAAGAAAACCGTCGGGATGAACGGTGGTCCCTCTCGGACGCTAAGCCGATGGTGTCCGCGCTGTTTGCGGAAAGCGGCGAGATCGCGGCCGTCGATCTCGGGCAATTCGGAAAGCGCGCCGGCGAGATCATCGCGCGCGCAACGCGGCTGCCGCGCCGCAGACCGCACTAGAGAGTGATGATTTTTCGCTTATCACTGACTTCTCTGTCGTCATCGCCCGCGAAAGCGGGCGATCCAGTAACCACAACTTCTCCGTGATTGCTGGATGCCCCGCTTTCGCGGGGCATGACAGGGCAAGCAATATATCTCTCTAAAGGCATCACGCCTTAATAGTGACGGCAGCGGCCTAACGGCTAGCCTGCGCCTTCAACGCCTGCACATCCGCCTCGGTGCGCAGCGTCATGACCGCGACCTTGCGCGCGCGGAAATAGGGAAGGACCACCTGCATCGGCGCGCCGTCGCGCTCCAAGAGCGAAATGTAGCGCGGCTCCGCGCCGCGCGTGGGCAGATCGAACGCCGTCCAGGCGGAGGTCTTGGGATCGTAGCGCAGCGCGCGGTCGGCGCCCCAAAGATTGGTCCAGACGTTGTGCCCCCTGTCGACCGCCACATGGTACGGCTGCTGCCCGCCGGGCAGCGGCACGTACGTCGTGTCGTGGGTGCGCGTGTCGATGCGGGCAAAATTGGCGCCCCACGAGTTGCCGACCCACAGCACGTCGGCGTTCTTGTCGGTTCCCATGCGCCGCGGTCCTTGCGCCCACGGGAACGGATTGTTGAAGTCGGGCTGGTTGTAGGTCTCATAGAACTTGCGCGCATCCGCGCTGACGCGATCCATCTCCTCCCGCACGGGAGCGAGCTTGACCTCCCGCGGCTTGTCCGTCGCGCTGTCGCCTTTGCCGATGATGTCGAGCGTCATTTCCGCCCACCAGCCGTTGCCATCGCGATCGCCCGCGGCGCCGTAGGTCATGCCGGTGCCGTTCGGGGTCTTGTAGGTGATGGACTTGAACTCGGTGAAGGTCTCGGTCACGGGATCGAATCGCAACGCTCCGTCCGGCGCGGATGACCAGATCCTGCCTTTGCCGTCGTAGTCGACGGTGGTCGCCCCGCCCGTCGGCGACATTCCCTGCGGCGGCATATAGACGTCGATGCGCTCGGTCTTCGGATCGAGGCGGCCCAACCCGCCGCGGCCGTTGTTGACGTTGAACCAGATGATGCCGTTCGGGTCCCGCGTCATTCCGTGGGTCTGCGCGGCGAGACCGTTCACCGCCGGGACCTTGAACAGCTTGACCTCGCCGGTCTTGCTATCGATCTTGCCGATGGTGGTGCGTCGGTTCGGGATGTTGCAGGTAAACCAGAGCTCCCCGTCGAGATCGAGCCAGGCGTCATGCACGCCCCAGCCCGGGATGAGGACGGACGGCGTGCCGAGCGACCAATCGCTGCCGTCGTTCTGCACGAAGTTGTTCGGCAGGCCCGCGTCCGGATCGAGCGGCACGTCGTACTCCTTGAACATGACGCGCGCCGCCTCCCCGGACGGACGCGGATCGGGCGCAAACCTCATGGCGCTTTCGCCGGGTCCCCGCGCGCGCGCGAGGTAGGCCGCCAATTCCTTCTGATGGTAGTCGAGAATGGCGGAAGGCTTGCGCTCGTTACCCATGAACGTGCCGTAGACGTTGGCATTCTTCATCAGCTCGATGATGGCGTTCCAGCCGGCCTCGTCGAATCGGTGCTGAAGCGCGTAGCTCGCGGTGTGACAGCCGGTGCAAATATTGCGCACGAGCCTTTTCATGCGCTTGTCTTGCTCGGTCTCCTCGGGCAGCGCCGACAGCATGACGTTGCCCGGCAATTGCCGAACGAAATCCTTCGTCGGAGTGAGAACGAAGCCCTGCTTGCGCGTCGCAGCCAGATCGACGTCGGCTTTGGCGGTCTGGAAGCTTATCGCCTGCGCCCAGAGGCGGTACTTTCCCGCCGGCAGCGGTGGAAAATAGTAGTCGCCGCTCGCATCGGTGAAGACGGTCGTGGTCATGGTTCCGCCCACGGGCTTGGCGGATACGGTGACGCCGCCGAGCTTCTCGCCGGCCGCCGAGGCGATCGTGCCGCTGAGAATGGCATCGGCGGCGTTTGCGCCCGCTAGGGTCATCGTCGCTCCCACGATGGCGATCAGCGTGGCGAGCAAGACATTGCGTAGGCTGGTCATGACTTGTCTCCCGTCGGCCTCATCCGCTCAGCGCGCCGAGCTTGCCGGAGCGGGCGGAGTGGGTATCGTTTTCAGGTACGCAACGATCGCTTCGATCTGTGCGGGCTCGAAATGGTATTTGAAGCCCGGCATGCGGGGCGTGCCGTTGCTGATGACTTCCCGCATCACCGCTTCCTGTCCACCCAACGAATTCTGCGACAGTTCGGGACCGTAGAGCGGGCTCGTCATCTGCGGTTTGGTGTGGCAGACGCGGCACGACTGATTGAACAGCCGCATGCCCAGAAGCTGTTGCTCGTTGAGGGAAGCGCCGCTTGCCTGTTGCGCCCACGCGCCTTGCGGCGGCAGCGCGAGCGCGATCATGCAGGCGCCCAGTCGGACTGCTACCCCTCTCATCCAGCGTCCTCCCGGACATCGGCGGCTTTTTGGT
>JAFAHL010000291.1 GCA_019237215.1 Hyphomicrobiales bacterium
CAAGGCTTTGGCCGCCAGCGATCGCCTTGGCATCGCCGTCGCGCGCCACCAAGAGTTGAATGGCTTCGGGGAGCGTCGTCGGGCATGCATAGTCGAAGGGCGGCAATTTCATGATCCGGGCGCATCCTTCGGCATGCAACGACGCGAGTGGTACCTATCATCGCAGCCGCAGATGGGTCAACGTGACCGGAGACCCTGCGAACCCGGTCACGCCGCCCGCGTTGATGGTATAGCTTTGGCGCTCGCATATGGTCGTCAGTCATCATCGGCACCATCGACAATGACGAGGTTTTCTGGGGTTTCGAAGCGCCATGCCGCGTAGGTTTGCCTGGAATTCATTGCCGGACAGTGAGCTCTTGCAGCTACGCTTCAAGGACCTCAAGGTCACCATCGCCCGTACCTGGCTCGAGCGGTGCCTGAAAGACCTCCACGATGAACTCGCGGAGCGCGGGCTTCGGATCAGGCCGCACGCCTGGATGTCGAACGAATGGTTCAGCCCCGACGATAGCCCCGGCATTGCGATCCCTTTCTATCTCGCCCATCCCCGCCTGATGCGGCTCGAGCGCAAAAGGATGATCGATGTCGAAGGGGGGACGGTGGCGGAGTGTATGCGCATTCTCCGCCACGAAGCCGGACATGTCGTGCAGGTGGCCTATCAGTTGCACCGCCGGCGCCGCTGGCGGGAGCTGTTCGGCCCGTCGTCGAGGCGCTACCCACGATATTATCGGCCAAATCCGGCCAGTCGCCGCTACGTCAATCATCTGCCGCTGTGGTACGCACAGAGCCACCCGGACGAGGATTTCGCCGAGACCTTTGCGGTGTGGCTGACGCCCCGCTCGAACTGGCGCAGGCGCTATGTCCGATGGCCCGCGCTGAAGAAACTGCAATATGTCGACGAGCTGATGGCTGAGATCGCCGGACAGAAGCCGCTCGTCACGCGCCGCCTGCGGGTCGAGCCGCTGAGCCAGCTGACGCAGACACTCGCCGAGCACTATGAAAAGAAACAGGCGCACCATGCAATCGACTATCCGAAGATCTACGATCGCGATCTTCGACGCATCTTCTCCGCCGATCCGAGACATCGCCGCTCGCCGACGGCCTCCGCGTTTCTACGGCGCAACCGCGCCAAGATTAGACAACTGGTTTCGAAATGGACGGGCGAATATGAGCTGACGCTGGACTCTGTTTTCGATGATATGATCGGCCGTTGCCGCGAGCTGAAGCTTCGTGCGGTCGGCTCCGAGCGACAGCTGAGAATGGAATTCATCGTCTTGTTGACGGCAAAGACGGTGCACTCGCTTTACAGTCCGTCGCGACGACAATGGCTGGCGTTATGAAGCGCCTTCGCGTTCTGGTGCTCGTGCATCCGGAACTGGTGCCTCCGGATTCGCTCAAGGGGCATACCGAACAGGAAATCAACGATTGGAAGACCGAATACGACGTCGTGAGCACGCTGCGCGCGGCGGGCCACGAAGTGCGCCCGCTCGGCGTGGAGAACGAGCTCAAGCCGATCCGCGATGAAATCGAGAGCTGGAAACCGGACGTAGTTTTCAACTTGCTCGAGCAGTTTCACGGCGAGGCCGTCTACGATCAGAACGTCGCGAGCTATCTCGAATTGCTCCGGATGCCTTACACCGGCTGCAATCCGCGCGGACTCGTGCTCGCGCGCGGCAAGGATTTGTCGAAGAAGCTTCTGATCTATCACCGCATTCCGTTACCGGCTTTTGCCGTGTTCCCGCTGCGGCGAAAAATCCGCCGCCCGCCGCGCCTCGCCTTCCCGCTCATCGTCAAGAGCCTGAACGAGGATGCCTCCTGGGGCATCTCGCAGGCGTCCGTAGTGGACAGCGATGAAAAGCTCGCCGAGCGCGTGAGCTTCATCCACGAAAGCATCGGCACCCCGGCCATTGCCGAGCAATATATCGAGGGCCGCGAGCTCTATGTCGGCGTGTTGGGCAATGAGCGGCTTCGCGTGTTCCCGATCTGGGAGCTCGAGTTCGGCAGCATGCCGCAAGGCGCGCGGCTCATCGCCACTGAAAAGGTCAAGCACGATCTGCAATACCAGCAGCGCCACAACATCGAGGTGGGCCCGGCCAAGGACCTCTCGCCGCAGCTCGTTGAAGCGATCAGGCGCGCAGCAAAGCGCATCTATCGCACGCTCGACCTCGACGGCTATGCGCGCATCGATTTCCGCCTCTCCGCCGATGGCATTGCCTATTACATCGAAGCCAACCCCAATGCCGAGATTGCCCGCAGCGAGGAGTTCGCCTCGGCGGCCAAGCACGACGGCCTCGACTATCCCGATCTGATCCAGCGCATCTTGGCGTTGGGCCTCAGCCGCGCTGGCGCGACGGGAATCCAGCTCTGAGCAAGCAAATCAGCGCGCGTCACTGCGTTGGTGGATTAGCTCCCACACCCGCGGCGGCGACAGGGGGAGCTCGCGCGGCTCGACCCCAAGCGAGCCGAGCGCGGCGGCGACTGCGTTGGCGATGACGCCGCCGACGGGAATGATGCCGCCCTCGCCCGCGCCCTTGGCGCCGAGCGGATTGTTGGGCGAGGGCCTTTCTTCGAGCGCGATCGCCCGGATGTGCGGAAAATCGCTCGCCGTCGGCAGCAGGTAGTCGGCGAGCGAACCCGTGAGCAATTGCCCGTTTTCATCGTAGACGAAATGCTCCAGGAACGCGCCGCCGAGACCTTGCACGATGGCGCCCACGACCTGCCCGTGCAGGGTCAGCGGGTTGATGATGCGGCCGGCGTCTTCGACCGCGACATAGTCGAGAAGTTCCACGTGCCCAGTCTTGGGATCGACGGCGACGTGGGCGGCGTGCGCGCCGTAGCTATAGGTTCGCTTGGTGCTGGCATAGGAGGCTTCCGCCGAAGTTCCGGCAAAGGCGGCAAGCGGAAGCGATTGCCGGTCGGGACCGAGTACGGCCCCCGCGTCGATCTCGACGTCCTTCGCCGCGCAGCCCCATCGCTCGGCCGCCGCCGCACGGATCGCAGCGCGCAGCTTTGCCGCCGCCGCGACGATGGCATTGCCGCCCATCACCACCGCGCGCGAGCTGTAGGAGCCGTAGCCGTCGATCACGTGATCGGTCGAGCCGTGGAACACGTGCGTGATGTCGGCCATCGGCACTTCCAGCGCGTCCGCCGCGATCTGGGCGCAGACCGTTTCGAGGCCCTGGCCGATGGATGAGGAACCGACATAGACCGAGACCTTGCCTTGCGATTCGAGCACGAGGCGCGCGCTCTCCTTGGGGCCGGACGCGCCGCCTTCGAGGTAGCAGCCGATGCCGGTGCCGTAGTAACGGTCGCCGATCAGCTTGCCCTGCATCGGCGCCTTCGCGCTCCAATCGATTTCCGCAAGGCAGCGCGCGAGCGTGCTTGCGTAATCGCCGCTATCGGTTTCGGTCTCGATCGCAAGCGGTTCGACGGTGGCGAGCCGGTACGGCATCTCGACCTCCGCCAGCAGGTTGCGCCTGCGGAATTCGACCCGATCGAGGCCGAGCTCGGCCGCGGCGATGTCGAACAGCCGCTCGCGAAAGAAGTCGGCTTCGTAGCGCCCCGGCCCGCGGTAGGTTCCCGCTGGCGTCTTGTTGGTCATCATCAGCGAGACGTCGATGCGGACATGGGGGATGCGATAGGGGCCGGTGAGCACTTGCGCGAGATTGCGCGCGGCGGTCGGGCCGTTGGTGCGGATGTAGGCGCCCTGATCGGTGAAGGCGTGACCGCGCAACGCCCGGATCGTGCCATCCGCGTCGCAGGCGATCTCCAGCTCGCATTCGGCATTGCGGGCATGATTGGTGGCGCTGAGGTGTTCGCGGCGATCCTCGATCCATTTGACCGGCCGGCCGGTGAGGCGCGCCGCGAACGGAATCAGAAAATCTTCTGGATAGAATTCGCCACGCGCGCCGAAGCCTCCGCCCACGTCGTTTTCCACCATCCGGATCGCGCTTTCGGGCAGCTCCATCTGCTTCGCCAATATGCGCCGGTTGAGGAAGGCGACCTTGGCCGCGCCGAATACGGTGAGGCGGCCACGCGCGCCGTCCCATTCCGCCAGCAGCCCACGCGGCTCCATCGGCACCGCGCCGTGGCGCTGGACCGCGAATTTTTCGCGGCGCACGTAAGGGGCGTTCTTGAAAGCGTCGTCCGCGTCGCCGCGCACGCCGGTGAGCGTGAGCGCGCGGTTGCTGGGCGTGGCTTCGAACAACAGGATGTCGTCAGTTGCGGCGTCGGCGCTGGTGACGACCGCTGGCAATGGCTCGATCGCGAGGGTGATGGCATCGAGGGCGTCTTCGGCGGCGGCGGCACTCTCGGCCAACACGACCGCGACGGGTTCGCCGACATAGCGGACCTTGCCGTGGGCGATGACCGGTTGCTCGAACGGCGTGAAGGCGGGCGAGGAGTCTTGCCGCAACGGGATGGCCGGCACCGTGGCGCCGATGTCCGCCGCCGTGATGACGGCGTGCACGCCGGGCCGGGCGCGGGCGGCAGCGGTATCGATCGAGCGGATGCGGCCGTGCGCCACCGAGCTGCGCAGGATCACGGCGTGCAGGAGACTTTCGCGTCCGAGGTCGTCGACGAATTGGCCGCGCCCGCGCAACAGGCGAAAATCCTCGACGCGTTCGATCGCGCTCCCGATGAAGGCGTTGGTCGTGCGCTTGCGGTCCATGTCAGATGACGATTGTCGCTTGTTCGTTAAGCAGCGCCCGCGCGACGCTCAACGCCGCGAGCGCGGAGGTTTTGGGGTTCGTGCGCGACGGCTTGCCCTGGAGCTGGATCGCAAAACGTCCGGCCGCGCCCTCGGCCTCGATCTCGTGGACATTGCCCGGTGCGTCGGGATCGGCGACGAGCTCCACCTCGGTGGCTTCGAATCCCAGTCCGGCCAGCGCCACCGCGGCGGCGACGTTGGCGTTCTGCGGATAAAGCAACGCGGCTTCCCCGGCTGTGCCGGTATAGAGCACGGTTCGCTCGCAGAGCTTGCCGAGATCGACCAGGCGCTCCGCCGGCGAGCCGCGCCAGGCCAACGGCGGCTTGCGCGAGCGATAACGCACCGACGTCAGGCCGGCAAAGCGCATGGCCGCGATGGCATCGATGCCTCCGACCGCGCCCGCCGGCAACAAGATGCGGCTGTTGCCGTCGCGCGCGGCCGATTTGAGCCGCAGCAACAGCGCCGCATCGGCGAGCGCGCCAACGGAAATCAGCAGGCAATCGATCCCGCGACGCAGCACGGCGTCGGCATGTTCGGCGACCGCCGCCTGGCCCGCAACTTCGGCGACGAGGGTGGGCTTGCGCCCGAGCAGCTCATCGAGCGCTTCGACGATGTCGACCCCGCAGAGCTTCGCCCGCGCGTCGTCGCCGCGACCGGGTCGGGCGAGCGCGCCGATGACGCGCACGCCATCTGCGCCGCGCAGCGCCGCGACCACGTCTTGCGCCATGCCGCCGCAGCCGATGAGGCCGACCGAGGTCATCTGAAGTGTGTTCACTGGACGTACCGCGGGCTCGGTATGCTCCCTCCCCCCTTGTGGGGGAGGGTCGGGGAGGGGGGTGATGCAGTTGAACAAACGTGTCGCCACATGCGCGCTACCTCACGACCCCCACCCCTAACCCCTCCCCACAAGGGGGAGGGGAACCGCACCATCATGGATTGAGGCGCACGCCCGTGAACTTCCATTGCGAGAGCTCCTCCATCGCGTAACGCACGCCTTCGCGCCCGAAGCCGCTCGCGCCGACGCCGCCGAAGGGATAGGTGTCGAGTCGGAAGCGGCTGGCGTCATTGATCCAGAGCGAGCCGACCCGAAGTTTGCGCGAAACCTTGAACGCGGTCTCGAGGTTGGTGGTGAAGCAAGCCCCCTGCAAACCGAATTCGGAGGAGTTCGCGAGTTCGAGTGCGGCGTCGACATCGGCGACGCTTTGCACGACGACGACCGGACCGAACGCCTCCTCGCGCATGAGGCGCGCCTGCGGTGGCGCATTCGCCACGATCGCGGGTCCGAGAATGGCGCCGCGGCGCTGCGGCTCGAGCACGAGCTTGGCG
>JAFAHL010000365.1 GCA_019237215.1 Hyphomicrobiales bacterium
GGCGGCGCCTACGTCGCCGACACCGTCTCGGCCGCCGGGGCCAAGCCAGTCATGGTGAACTGGGAGGTGGTGGCCAAAAACCTGAACAGCGTCACCACCCTCGCGCGCGCGGGCTGGAAGAAGATTGCCGGTTGATCGATCGGCGCAGCGCGCACTTTGCGCGCACTGAGGACTGTTCGCGCACACTGACGGCTGCTCTCGGATGAAGCGGGGCGCGGCCTCGCGTCCGCCCTTCCCGTGCTCGCCGATCGCTGGGGAGGCGGTCAGGCCCGCACTTCCTGGCGCTGGAAGACGACATATGCGGCGACGAAGAGCAGGATCGCGCCCGCCACCAGCCCCACGATCTGCGGCCACACGATCAGCACGCTTTGCACGAGCGGGATCGGCGCATCCGGGATGGCGCCGCGCTCGATCAGGGCGAGGCCCAGTGCCGCCAGCATGGATTGCTGCGTCGAGCGCACGGACGGGTCGAGCACGACCGCAACGATCTCGTTGAACAACACGGTCGGAGACAGCCGCGCGAACGCCTGCCGCGTGTCGAGCACGCCCAAGACATCCCCTGCGGTGGTGACCGCGTCGGCCAGCGCCGGCGAGAACAGCGGCCAGAGGATGGTCAGAAACAACCACAACCCGAGCGCGACCAGCGCCGCCGTCGCCGCCGAGCGGAACACGACCGAGCACAGCAGCGCGAGCGCGAACCAGAAGCCGGCATAGACGATGGTGACCACCAGCAAGACCAGCGCGCGTGCCATCTCCTCGGCGTTGGGGGGAACCCCAAGCCCGAGCAATCCGAGGCCGATCACCAGCAGCCACAACACAATCAGGCTGACCGACAGGGTGAACAGCCCGGCGGCAAATTTTCCGAACAGCAGGGCGTCGCGATAAATGGGCTGCGCCAGGATGCGCGAGAGGGTGCGGCGGTTGTGCTCGCCGTTGACCGAATCAAAGCCAAGCCCGATCGCGAACAGCGGCACCAGGAAAGACAGCAGCGCCACGAGCGGTATGGGTGAACCGCGGGTGAACAAGCGCAGGAACAGGAACGGATCTTCGGCCGTGATCTCCTTGATTTGATCGACGGCGCCGCGCACGACGGCGATCGCGGTCGCCACCACCAGAACCACGAGCACCACGACGAGGATGCTGGTGAAGTGATCTGCGATCTCCTTCAGCGTCACGACCCCGAAACCGTGCAAGGCCGAACCTTCACGTCGCATGCAGCTCTCCCTCGTGGGTCTGGAAGTAGCGGGAGTAAATCGCCTCGAGGCTCGGCTCCTCGACCGACAGACGCAGCAGGCGCCCGCCGGCTGCCACCACCGCGGCCGCGGCTTCCGGCCGCACGTCGCCGGTGGCCAGCAATCGGAGGCGATTGGCGCCCGCCGGTTCGACCTGTTGCACCCCCGGGATCGCCGCGATGCGTTCGGCCAGGCCCTGCCCTTCGGCTTCCACCTCGACGCGGAAGCCGCCGCCGAGCACCTCGCGGCCGAGCTCCGGCACTGTGCCGATGAGCGCGATCTTGCCTTGATTGAACAGCGCCACGCGATCGCAAACGCTTTGCACGCGTTCGAGCAGGTGCGAGGACAACAGCACGCTCACACCACGCTTTTTGAGGTCGCGGATGATCTCGAGCAGCTCGACGGTGGCCTGCGGGTCGAGACCCGACGTCGGTTCGTCGAGGATCGCGATCTGCGCCTCCTTCATCAGGATTTCGGCGACGCCGAGTCGCTGGCGCATGCCGCGTGAAAAGGTGCTGACGCGGTTGTCGGCGACGTCGGCGAGCCCGACGTGGCCGAGCGAAGCCTTGATCCGCTGCTCGCGCTCGGCGCGCTCCAATCCCATCAACCGCGCGGTGTAGCGCAGGTTCTCGGCGGCGCTGAGCCCATCGTAGAAGCCGATCTGGTCGGGCAGGTAGCCGACCTGGCGCTTCACCGCCAGCGGCTCGCGGGCGGGATCGTGGCCGAGCACGCGCGCCTGCCCGTCCGAGATGTCGCTCAGGCCGAGCAGCATCAGGATGGTGGTGGTCTTGCCGGCGCCGTTCGGACCGAGCAGTCCGAAAATCTCCCCGCGCGCCACGGAAAACGAAATGCCGTTGACGACGGCCACGCCGTCGTAGCGCTTGGTGAGATTTTTCGCCTCGATGACGGTGGCGTTCATCGCCGTCCGAACCACACCACGGCGCCGATCATGACCAGCAGCGCCCCGCCGATGAGCGCGATCCCCACGATGCCCCAAATGGTGGAGGTCGTGACCGCGACGCGGAACGACTGGGACGCGGATTCACCGCGCGCGGCGGCCCGCACCGTGGTGACGTAATCGCCGGCGACGGCCTTGGCGGCGGGCGTGACGAGCGCTTGCACCTCCTTGTTCTCGTTGGGGGCAATGCGGTCGACGGTCTTCGGCTCGAAATTTACTTTCCAGCCGGTGGGAACCGAGCCCGACAGCTCGATCTGCTCCGCCGGCGCGGTGCCGGAATTGGTGAGGATCACCGGGATCGATGTCTCCTGGCCGGCGGAAGCCTTCGCGCTGAGCACCCCTTCGCGGCCGGCAATGTCGATCTTCGGCTGGCCGGTGATGTCGAGCACGAGGTCGGACGTCGCCGTGGCGTCATCGGCCGACACTTTCGCCGCTACGTTGTATTTGCCGGCCGCGATCGTGTTTGGGGGCCGCACCTTGAGCTTCACGTCCTTCGACTGGCCGGGATCGAGCGGAAGCGCGTTGAGCTCCTGGCTGCCGTATTGCTCGGTATAGGTTGCGTCGAAGTTCTGCGGCGCCTGCGCCGACAAGCTCGCCACGACTTTCTTGGGGCTGTCGTTCTTGATGGCGAGCTGGAACTCGAAGCTCGACTTGGACGTGCCGCGCAGCTCGGGAAGCTGCGGATTGAGGGTCAGCTTGGCGGGCAGATCGGTGGCGAGCTTCACCTCGATGGGAAGCGTTGCGTCGATGGTTGCGCCGCGCGCGCTCACCGTCAGGTTCGTGGTGCCGACGGGAGCGTCCTTGGGCACGTCGAGACGCAGCTCGAGCGCTACGTTGGCATTGGTCGCCGCCAGCGCCGCCGCCACCGGCTGCCCGCCGCCGATCAAGTTCGCCGTCCAGCCCGCGGGAACCCCGTTGACCGCGAGCGTCAGCCGCTCGGGCGGAAGGCCATAGTTCTGCAGCTTGAGATTGATCGAGGACGTGCTCCCGGGCCGCAGGGTGACCGCGGGGTAATCGGTCAGAAGGAAAATCCCTTTGACGTCGCTCTTGGCTTCTTCCGCCATTGCTGCAGTGCAGAAGGCGGCGATAACCGAAAGCACAGCCGAAAACAGAGCGATAACACGATATCGCATGATGACAGCTCCAGGCGATAAAGCAGGAAAATCCCGCTGTTAGGTGGCCCCCTCCCGGCGGCCCCTGAAAGGCGCTACGGGATGGGCGTGGTTTTCTTTCGTCCCCGCGCCGGAATCAATACACTTCCTCGGGATTTTTTAGGCGCAATGTCGCAGGTGCCTTAGGACAGGGGCCGCTCATACGCGAAGAACCGTCGGCCAGTCCACCTCGTCCTCCTGCAGCACCCAGGGTTCCTTGAGCGCGGCCGCGCGCCATTCGCCCCACGCCGGCAGCGCCATGACCGCGTCCATATAGGCGCGGGCCACGGCGCCGACCTCGACGGCATAGGTGTGGAAGCGCGAGACCACCGGGGCATACATGGCATCCGCGGCGCCGAAGCCGCCGAACAGAAAGGCGCCGCCCGCGCCGTAGCGCTTGCGGCAATCCGTCCACATGGCCTCGATACGCCGCACGTTCGCTTCCACCTCCGCGGTGAGCTGGCGCGGCATCACCGGCCGCCACATGTTCATGGGCAAATGGCGGCGCAGTGGAACGAAGCCCGCATGCATCTCGGCCGCGATCGCGCGCGCGAGCGCGCGCGGCGCCGGATCGGCCGGCCAGAGGCGGGCGTCGGGATGCTTCTCGGCGAGGTATTCGAGGATCGCAAGCGATTCCCAGACCTGCGCGTCGCCGTCGACAAGCGCCGGCACCTTGCCGGTGCCCGAAATCTTGGTCACCCGCGCTTTGAAATCCTGGGCATCGAGCGAGATCACCTCTTCGTCGAAAGCAATGCCCGCGACCTTCATGGCAATCCATGGGCGCAGCGACCACGAGGAATAATTCTTGTTGCCGATGATGAGTTTGGGTTTCATCCCCTTGCGCCGTGATGGCTCGCGCCCAGCGGCCAGCAGCCTCGAGGCGCGCCGCGGACGTGAACGATGATGCTTTGAACGATGATGCTTGGCGGCATCGCTTGCTTGCGCCGGCGATGGTGGGCGCAGCGCAGGGGCGCGGTCAAGCCCCGGCCTCGACCGCAAGCCCCACTACGATCGGATCGGAACCGCGCTCGCGCGTTTCAATGGCCGTCCCGCGTCGGTGCCGGAAAGAGCTCCGAGCTGCGCCCCGTGAGCCAATAGACCGCAAGCCCGACCCATTCGCGCACGGCGGTGTCGGTTCGTCGCAGCCCATCGCCCACGCTCGCGAACGGGCGCAGCGCGTCTTC